>CAZIIP010000259.1:0-5464 GCA_964539455.1 uncultured Rhodothermales bacterium | reverse complement strand
GTGGCGCCACTGCAATTATTGTGCGCGCTTCCTGTCATGTCGTGTCCGTGCTCCTGACGGTCGCTATATTCCGGTGAGTCAAACAACACCCGTATGTGGTCCACTTTATACCTCGCCTTTCTCCTGTTGGCGGCCATCGCCGCCATTGTTCTGGCGACCACCAGATGGAAATGGCATCCGTTTATCGTGCTGCTTTGTGCGGCACTCGGATACGGGTTGGCTGCCGGACTCACGCCCGGCGAAACCATCGGAGCGGCTACCGACGGCTTCGGCGGCACATTGCGCTACATTGGAATCGTGATTGCGTGCGGCACCGTTATCGGCACGATACTGGAGAAGAGCGGAGGCGCCCTTGTTATGGCACAGACGGTTGTGGGTTGGGTCGGAACGAAAAGGGCGGACCTTGCCATGGGAGCAACCGGCGCCGTGGTTTCCGTGCCGGTTTTTTGTGATTCCGGGTTTATCATTCTGGCACCATTGATCAAGAGCCTGGCCCGGCAAACCGGACGTCCGCTCGCCACTTTTGCCGTGGCGCTCTCGATGGGTCTCTACACGACCCACGTCTTCGTTCCACCCACGCCCGGTCCCATCGCTGCAGCCGGCGAACTGGGCGCCGATATCGGCATGGTGATCCTGTTCGGCATCTCGGTCACCATCCCGGTGTTGTTTGCCACCTATCTTTTTGCCCGCTGGGCCGGACGAGACGTGACGCTCGACATTCCGGATTCGGAGACTTCCGAGCCTGACACGTCAAAACCGACCACACAGCTCCCATCCCCCGTTCGTGCCTTCACCCCGGTGCTGCTTCCGGTACTGTTGATTGCGTGTCAGTCGATCGCTGAATTGCCTTCCCGCCCGATCGGCGAAGGAATGCTGTTTCGGTCGGTCGGCTTCGTCGGTGATCCCAACATCGCCTTGTTGCTGGGCGTTTTGCTGGCGGTATTTCTACTCGCACCGCGCGGGAGTGCGGCACAAGGTGATTGGGTTGCGGCAGCACTTAAACAGGCCGGGCCCATTCTTCTGATCACCGGTGCCGGTGGCGCATTCGGCAGCATACTCCGCGCCACGCCCTTCGGCGAACGCCTGGGTGCCGGCTTATCGGCCGTCGTTGCCGGAGCTTTCGCGCTGCTGCTGCTTTTTGCAGTAGCGGCCGCCTTCAAAACCGCGCTCGGATCTTCGACGGTTGCGATTATTACGACGGCATCGATTTGCGCACCGCTTCTGGGCTCGCTCGGCCTTGCTTCTCCCACTGCAGTCGTTCTGGCCACACTGGCCATCGGCGCCGGCGCGATGACCGTCTCGCATGCCAACGACAGCTACTTCTGGGTGGTCAGCCAGTTCACCGGAATGACGGTCGCTCAGGCATACCGGCTACAAACGCTCGGCTCCCTCGTCGCAGGCCTCACAGGTATCTTCATTATAGTGATACTCGGCATCTTTCTGATTTAACGTATGTCAACGCTCGTTCGAGACGCACACGCCATCTATGAAGCAGCGATACGCGCAGTACAACCGCGCGGCCTGCTGCATGATTTCCCCTGGGAAAACCACCTCGGCCGTTCGCTGGATTCCTTTCGTCGCATTCGGGTAGCCGGTACGGGAAAGGCCTCCATGGCGATGGCCGGCGCCCTCGAACGTGCGCTGGGCTCCAGGCTGGAAGGCGGCTTTGTGACCGTGCCACACAATTACGCCGCCTCCTTTCCGGAGGACCTTGTCCGTCCCACACAAATTTCAATCCGTGAGGCCGGCCATCCCGTGCCCGATGCCGCCGGTATCGAGGCTGCTCAAGACGCCCTCAAGATGGCCGAGGAGGCATCAGAGGACGACCTGCTCGTCGTACCGATTTCCGGAGGAGGGTCAGCGCTGTGGCCCTGTCCCTGGCAGGGCATTTCGCTCGAGGATGTACAGGATACCGCCCGTCTATTGTTGAACTCCGGCGCCGATATACACGAAATCAACACGGTCCGGAAGCACCTTTCGCGTATCAAGGGCGGCAGGCTCGCACAGGCTGCGTACCCTGCCCATGTACTGGCCTTACTCATCTCGGATGTCGTCGGAGACGACGTCGATGTCATTGCCTCCGGCCCCACCGTTCCGGATCCCAGCACGTTTGCCGATGCCCTCTCCATTTGCTCGAAATACAGTCTGCAGACAAGGTTGCCTGCTGCCGTTCTCACGCATCTCGAAAACGGCCTCAACGATATCGCTCTGGAAACCCCGAAACCCGGCGCTCCCCTCTTTGACCGTATCCACACCGTTCTGCTCGGCACCAACCGCGTGTCGCTGGAAGCCGCCCGCGATTTCGCCAGGCGGAAGGGTTACGATGTAACCATCGTCACCGACACACAGACGGGGGAAGCCCGGGAAGTAGCGGCATCGCAAATTACATTTGCACTCGCCCGTTCAACCGGTGCAAAATCTTGTTTCCTCTGGGGTGGTGAAACAACCGTTACCGTAAAAGGCGACGGAAAAGGTGGCCGCAACATGGAAGCCGCTCTCTCGGCATTGCTCGAACTCGAGAAGCACCGTGCGGATGTGGTGTACTTGAGCGGTGGCACAGACGGGATCGATGGACCGACCGACGCCGCAGGGGCCTGGACGACATCCCGATCGGCCGGAGATGCCGCATCAACAGGACTCGATCCGCACGCGTACCTGGCCCGCAACGATGCCTATCACTTTTTCGAACAAATCAACCAGTTGCTCCGTCCGGGACCTACGCATACCAACGTCATGGATATTCAAATTGTCCTTGTAGATCCCGATTCAACCGATCACTGATGTGAGACGATGGAAAAACTCAACATCAAGATTTATTCGACCGGAGGCACAATCGACAAGGTCTATTTTGACGCCGAGAGTGCCTACAAGGTAGGAGAACCACAGATCATCTCGGTTTTCAACGACGCCAATGTTACGTTCTCCTACGAAATCGAGTCGCTACTGCGCAAGGACAGTCTCGACCTCACCGACGAGGATCGCATGTTTATCCGGGCCCGCATCGCCGCCGATCCTGCAAGGCACATCGTCGTGACACACGGAACCGACACGATGACGCGCACGGCAATGACCCTGAAAGACATTCATGGTAAGGTGATCGTCCTCACGGGTTCGATGGTACCGGCGCGTTTCCGTGCCACGGACGCGATTTTCAATATCGGCTGCGCCGTCGGTGCGGTTCAGGCATTGCGGGAAGGCGTTTACATCACGATGAACGGCCGCATCTTTCCGGCAGGATCCGCTCGCAAGAATCTTGAGAAACAGTGCTTCGAATCATCGAAATCCTGAACGCGGCCGGGTGTGCGACAGCCGCCTGCCGGGTTCTCCGATCTACACGACCGACCGTCCCGGCTGAATCCATCGAAACCGCCCGCTTGACCGTCTGAACGTCCCGCTCCTATTCGCCCAGATTCTCGTAGATCCAGACCTTTGGATTGTACCAGCCGACGGAGATGATATCCAGATCGCCGTCGGCGTCCATATCCACTAGCAGGGCACCGTCGTGATGGTCGATCGATTCGGCGGGACCTTCGTCCACGAGCAGAATCCTCCATTCACCGGCATTTTGATTGTTCTCGAGAATAAGCACCCTGTTCGTCTCGGTTCCTCGGTGCTCTCCCACGACGACGTCCGGATCACCGTCACCGTCAATATCACCGGTATCCATGCTGAATCCGCCGCCCACGCCGCCGACCAGCACTTTCCTGGTCCACGGTTTCGTCGGATCCTCGGGTGAGATGAAGAGAAGAATGTCGTCCCCGTTTTCAAGTCCGACCACTGCATCCAGATCACCGTCGCCGTCGAAATCAGCGAGAACGTTTCTGTCGGGCAGGCCCTCGGTGGTCTCCCCAATCGTATGCACGTGCCACTCCAAACCTTCCTGACCGGGATTTTCGAGCCATTGTGTCCCCAGAAAGATATCCTTGTCCCCGTCGTCGTCTATGTCGGCGACACTGAGATCCTCGTCCTGCGATGCGCTGGATATTCTGTCCCACAGCCAGCTTTCCGAGCGGGGCTTTTCCGGGATCCTGAATCGTTGTAGGCCCTGGTCAGCGGTGTGCCATGAAAGCAGCAAATCGACCGTTCCGTCGTCATACAGGTCGGTCGTTGCAACTCCTTGAAGGAAGTCCCCTTCGGCTTCCTGCTCGATTTCGTGCAGTGTAAAGGTTCCGAAACCCGTATTTCTGGCCCATACGAAACGGGCATTGGCTTCCGCACCGATGCCCCTCGTCCCCACGATGTCGACAAATCCGTCGCGATCGACATCGAATACCGCGGCCATGTTGTGCAGCGGACTTCCGATTTGTTTTCGTATCCAGATGCCGTGAATCGAACCCGGATTGACGTACCAATACCGGCCCGCAATCAGGTCCAGTCCGTCCATTTGGTCAATCTCGGCCGCTGCGATAAACACCGCATTGTCCCCCATGTCCGGATCGACGAGCACCCTGCGCCAGTTGCTACTAACGTCGATCTCAGTCACCGACGGTCTCTGCGGTTCGGGAATCGGGGGGGTCTCTTCGGCACAGCCGGCAACCGACAGGGCTACGCTGCACCACAAGGCGACGATGCCTGCGAATGAACGTTTCAGCTGCGTGTTTGCGGCGCCGGCGGTGGAGGATAATGTAGTGCTCTCGTACACGTACAGACGGATGATTTAGTTTAACGTGGTGTCGGCCCTTGCGTCCTCGATCGTATAAAGGCTCGTTTCGATGAGTATTTCTTCGGGTACGTCTTCGCCGTTCATGTAGCGCACAATGACGTCCACCGTCTGCTTCGCGATCCGCTCAGGGAACTGCACGGCGTCTGCGTAGATCTTGCCCTCCTTGATGGTCTGCTTGCCCTCGGGCTGACCGTCGATGGAAACCACGACGATATCGTCGGAGCGACCCGCTTCTTCCAGCGCGGCAACGGCGCCGAGTGCAGAGGGATCGTTTATGGCGAAAATACCCCTGAGCTGCGGGTGGGCCTGAATCATGTCCTGCCCTACCCTGAATCCGCGATCCTTTGCACCACCGCCGTTCAGCCGGGCGACGACATTGATCACATTGCCGGTTTCCTCCCTGTGTATTTCCAACTCATCCATGAAGCCCCGGGTACGGAGCATCACCGATTCCACCTCCGGATAGTCGACAATGCCGACGTCGCCCTCTCCGCCAAGTGCCTCGATCATGGCAACGGCCGCCATCCGGCCGGCTTGGTAATTGTCCGTGGCCACGTGGCACACCACATCGACGGTGGAATCAAGAACTGCGACATCGGCGGTGAAAACGGGTATGCCTGCTTCGTTGGCTTCCTTAATGGCCGTCGCAATAGAGCGCGAGTCAACCGGCGTGAGTACGATCGCAGCAACCCCGCGAACAACAAAATCGGACACCTGGTTCTTCTGCCGATTGACATCCTGTTCGCCGGACGTTAGCACGACATCGTACCCGTACCGATCCGCCGCCGTGCGAATGGACTC
>CAZIIP010000258.1:0-5495 GCA_964539455.1 uncultured Rhodothermales bacterium | reverse complement strand
GCGCCTGGCCGTCTTCCTGGACTGCTCAAGTTGCGACGACACCTTCATCCGGCAGGAAATGACATACGTGGATTACGTCCGAGACCGTAGGGAGGCCGACGTACACGTGCTCGTTACGGACGAGGAGACCGGGGGCGGAGGAGACGCCTACACCATCGACCTGATTGGAAGGGGCGCGTTCCAGGGAATGGATTATGAGACGATGTACACGTCCGCCGTTTCCGATACGTATGACGAGGAACGCAGAGGTCTGCTTCGAACGCTGCAGGTGGCGCTCGTACCCTACCTGATGCGTACCTCTCTTATGGAACGGATGTCGCTCACGGTCGATGAAGGCGAAGATCGACAGACGCAGCCGGTCGACGATCCATGGAAGGGATGGATGATCGAATTTTATGGAGACGGGTCCGGAGACGTGGAATCGAGCCAGTACTCGTTCGATGCTCGGTACGGCGTCTTCGTCGACCGGGTCACCGAGGAGTGGAAAATCCGTCTCCGACCGTACTTCAACTACAACTTCGACCGGTTCGAGCGGGGTGAGGAGACGATCACCAGCGAATCACGACGGGACGGATTCGACAGCTACGTTATCAAGAGTCTCGGCGAGCACTGGTCGGCGGGTCTCTTTGGAGACCTCTTCAGTTCTACATTCCGGAATATCGCTCTCCGGTACCGCGTAAGACCCGGAATAGAGTACAGCGTTTTTCCGTATCGACAAGCCACCCGCAGGCAGCTCACGTTTGCCTACCTGATCGGAGGTAGTCACCTGGCGTACAACGACTCCACCATTTTTGGCGAAACAAGAGAGCTGCTGGGTGAGCATGCCGTGACCGCGCTATACGAGTTGACACATACCTGGGGCAGGATCGACATGGGCGTTGAGGCGTCGCAGTACCTGCATGACCCGACCAAGTACAGTGTAGAGTTCGGGGGCGATGTCGTGGTCCGGCTGACGCGTGGCCTGTCGATCGACTTTGGCGGCAGAATCGAGCTGGTTCATGATCAACTCTACTTACCGAAGGGCGATGCAACGCTCGAAGAAGTGCTTCTGCGGCGCCGGCAGCTGGCGACCAACTTTGAAATGGGTTTCTCCGTCGGATTCCGGTATCGCATCGGTTCGATATACAACAACGTCGTCAACACCCGATTCTGACCCGCGGATTTTTTACCCGATACCGCACACTCGGGGACTTCAGCTCGAAAGTGACTGCAAGGTATCCGTCCGGTAGAATACCTCTTGCCGCAATCTCCAATCGTCGAGGAGGCGAGCACCATTCCCTCTCGTGTGAACCGCTCGAGGTGCCGATAGCAGGGCACGTGGTCTACATATTTCGAGATGAGCACGTTGGCTGGAAGATCAGGCTAAGCGGTGGTCTTCTCCAGCGGACGGATATGGATCTACGGAGCGAGATAGACCAGGTAGAGACCTCCAATAATGACAAGGATTGCCGAGATGTACCTTAGCCAGCGACTCGTCCTGGAATTGTCGTTCCATTCAAGCAGGCGTTGCACCCGCTCAGCCGATGTTCCGGCAATTACAATGACGCCGCAGTGACCTATCGCAAACGCGATAAGCAGACCAAAACCGTACACAGGAGTGGAAGTAGAGGCTGCAAATCCCGCAGCCATAACCGGTGCGAGATAGGCGAATGTACAAGGACCCAAAGCAAGGCCGAAAACCAGGCCAACCAACAGCGGAGCCGCCATTTCCATTTTTGCAGATGAACCGGAGGGCACTTCCGGCAACGGCAACGTAATCGCACCCAACAGATGAAGCCCAACCGCAAAGAATACCAGCGCAACAAGGTAGTTAATCCATCCTCCAACGGAGCCGATCACCATACCAAGGCTTGAGGTCACAACACCGATCAGGCCGATTGTGAGGACGGTTCCTAAAGCGAATGACAACGAAATACCCAGGGCTCTGGCCCGGCCGATGCCACCCCTCTCCCTTGTGACGAATCCCACGACGAGGGGCAGGCCGGCCAGGTGGCACGGGCTAAGGATGAGGCTCAATACCCCCCACAGCGTGGCAGCAAGAATAGCGATCAAAGGAGCCTCACCCATTGCATGGGTAAGACCTGAAAAAAGGTCCGTAATTGAAATCTGGCCAACCATTCGGATCTACCCCTATTCGAGCATGCCGAAACCAACCATCCGTGCCACGATATCTTCCTTGGGAACAAATCCTTCTTGCCGCACAAGCTCCGAGCCGTGCTCGTCATAGTATATCAGCGTCGGAATTGCCCTGATCCCGTACTCTCGGGCGATTTCCGGACGTTCCCAGACGTCATAGAATTCCACAACCAGCTGTCCTGCATATTCCTGTTTCAGCTCCGCCCGTATCGGCTGCATCTGGCGGCAGGGAATGCATTTCCCCGCTCCTAGTGAAACGAGTCTTGGTAGCGCGCTCGAGGTGACCAACGGGCTTTCGACCCGCTCGCTCGAGGGCATTTCGCTGCCGGTCAAATTTACGGAGCCGTGCCGTTGGTACCGCTTAAGTAATACGACGCCAACGACAGCGACAATCAGGATTGCGATCACAATGGAGCGCGTTTTCATAGCAGTATACACTTTGCGGTTTCTGTTTGGTATTCAGGCCTCAGCTTCACGCTCCACAAGCGTCATCGCCAGGAAGATCCGGAGCGTGAGAAAACGGTCGGGTATGGAAAATCTTTTTGGCGACAGCTTTGGTCATTGTTGGAGGATAAGCGCGATTGGTGATAGTGGGATTCGGCAAAGTTGGAATAGGGTTACTTTCGGGCCGTTTTCCCGGAAGAGGAGGCCGCTCGCTGCGGAAGAACGCCTTCAGCCTCCAGTGAACGCTTCACCTTTGACCAGATTTTATTTTCCCGATAAATCTTGCGGATCTCTTCTATGTCCTGAAATGATATCGCGCTGCCGAGGCAGAGGTTTGCACACGTATTGCAGCCTACAACGCAGTTGTACGGCCGCGACACAACCGGACCCTTCCCGGTCCAGTCGTAGACCTTTTTTCCGCAGTTAAGGCAGATCCCGCATTTGACACAGCGCTTTAAGTCGACGGTCGGGAACCAGTCGATATTCTCACGAGGATAGCCGACGAGCCAAGCCATTGTAGTTTCTCCGGTATTTGTTTCGTGCTTGCACTTGTTTGACGGCAGCAGACCCTACGGCATGAAGCTGCCAAATATCATTCCTGCAACCAGGCTCATGGCAACGGTCATTGCCAGATAAGCTGCTGTTTTCTTGATGCCGAGAATCCGGTTCAGCACGATGACATTCGGAAGGCTCAGCGCATTTCCTGTCAGCAGGAGGGCCATTGCCGGGCCTGTTCCCATTCCAAGGTCCAGCAGGGCCTGCAGGATGGGGATTTCGGTGAGCGTGGCGAAGTACATCAGGGCACCGGATACGGAGGCGATCGCGTTTGCGGCGACACCGTTACCACCCACAAGTCCGGCAACGACGTCGGGCGGGAGCAAAATGGTGATCAGCCCGGCGAGGAACACCCCGACAAACAGATAGGGGAGAATCTGCTTGGTGAATATCCAGGTTTCCTGCATCCACGACCGCCGGTCCTCGCGGGCGAACATCTGGAAAGTCATTGACACGATCCCTGCAAGGAGCAAACCTCCGACAACCCACTTCGCAGCAGTCGGTATGCCGCCGAGACCAAGCAATACCAGCAGTCCGACCTGGCTCCCGAGGAAGAGACCGACCTTGCCTCCGGAATAGGCGGCATCCGCTTCCGGTGCGGCCATCCAGCCGGCAGGCGCCGCATCACCTGCCGCCTTCCGTTCAAAGATGTTGGACATCGCCAGACCTGCCGTAATCGCGATGATTATCGCCGCCAGCAGGCGAAACGCCGCGAATTCCCACCCCAGCACGGATACCGTCAGAAAAATCGCGGTGATGTTGATCGCGGGTCCGGTAAACACGAAGGCGATGGCAGGGCCCAGTCCCGCCCCGCGTTTGTAGATGCCTGCAAACAGGGGGAGGATCGTGCACGAGCAAACAGCAAGGACGCCGCCGGACAGGCTGGCGATCGGATAAGACACGACGGCCTTGGCGGTGGGTCCCAGATACTTCAACACCGCATCCTTGTTCAGATACACCGCAACTGCACCTGCGATGAAGAAGGCGGGCACCAGACAGGTGAGCACATGCTCACGTGCGTATTCGTGCAGGAGCCCCAGGCCCGCACTCAGCCAGGTGCCGAGGCCGAGGTCGCCGAACGGGACGAAATAAAGCAGGGCAAACAGCCCTGCGAGAAGCAGCAGCTTCCAGCGCTCTTTCATAAGTGGTGGGCTTGTTTTCGGTTGCTTCCTTGACCTTTGCTACTGCGCGCTCGCCAGCAGCGTCACAATGTCCGGTACATCGGGTACGCGTCCCGAGGCCACCACCTCGCCGTCGATCATGAGTCCCGGCGTGCGCATGATCCCATAGCCGACGATTTCGTTGATGTCCTCGATCTTCTCTATTTCAGCGTCAACTCCAAGCTGGGAAACTGCTTGACGAGCATTGGCTTCGAGACGTTTACAATTCGCACATCCCGTACCAAGTATCTTGATATTCATTGTTTCCGGTGTTTTGATGATCATATTGACAGGTATCAATATGAGGGTCCAAAAAAAGTGGCACTTAACCGGGTTCTGCAGGCCGCTCAAATGATGCTGCCAGTTCACGCAGGTTGGTAAAGGCTCGGGGATCGATCGAGTGCCTTACCCAAGACGCGTCCTGCCGGCTGCGGATCACACCCGCGTCTCGCAGGATTTTCAGATGGTGGGAAATGGTTGGCTGTTTGAGCTCAAAGTACTGCTCGAACTCGCACACGCAGATCTCTCCACCTGCTTCATGGATCAGGTCCACCATTCTCAGGCGAACGGGGTGACCAAGAGCCCTGAGAATCCGGACGTGGAAGTCCAGGTCTTCCTGCGAAACCATCGCCGCAACTTCCCCGGCATCGCAGCATCGTGATTTAAAGGTCGGATTCATCGTTTGCATCCAAGTTTTTCGATATCGAATATATTCAATTCGATATCTTTTGTTGCATGGTTTTCGGAATCTTCACGAGTGTTTCGATGATCCTTTCGCTAGTTCAAGAACGAAACAGGAGAAGCCGGTAGCGTTCAGTCGTGCCCGGGACGAGATCCGAATCTGGTTGGTGGGGATTACGTCGGAAAGGTCCTTGCAGATCAACTTGGTCCGCAGCGGTGGCGGCTGGACGGAAGTCGAGAAATTGCTACCACATAGGACACGGGCGACAGTGACGGTTTCGAAACGGGGAGCGACAGCGCGGGGAAGCTGTCGGTTCATGAGATTGCGACGCGGTTACGCGTGAAGAAGACATACAGGCATGGCATTAGAATGAGTGCTGCCGCCATCTCGGTGAACAAACCCCCGATTGCCGCCACGGCCATTGGCTGAAGCATGTCGCCACCGACTTCCAGGTTCAGGGCCAGGGGAAGGAACCCGACGATGATGGGAAGTGTGGTCATCAGGCGGGGACGCAGCCG
>CAZIIP010000257.1:0-5506 GCA_964539455.1 uncultured Rhodothermales bacterium | reverse complement strand
TCGGACTGCCGCGGGGCCTCATTCGCTACACCTCGGAGAATGCGCTGAACCGCAAGACGACCCGCATTCTGCGGCCGCGTACGGCCATCTATGCCGTCTTGCTCGTCGGGGTACTTGCCGGCATGACATTTCTGCTGACCGGACGCGGATCCTATGACATAAATGTCGGGAGAAGTATCGGCGATCCCTATACGCTGCTGCCCGACGGCACCGTGGCCAATCGCCTCCGGTTTCGCGTGAGAAACCAGACGGGCGCCTCATCCGGCTTTGAAATCCATGCTACGGCGCCCGACAGCGCGTCGCTGCGGGTCGTAGGCGCCACTCCGATCGAACTGGAGCCTGCCGAAATGAAGCGTGTAGAAGTCTGGGTAGTCGTACCACTGTCGACATTCGAGTCGGGTGAACAGGAAGGTCGATTTACGCTTGCCTTCACGGACGGTACCGAAGAGTCTGTTACTTTTACCCTGCTCGGCCCCAAATAGTGTTGTTCGTGTACCACAACCCGTGGTAAGAGGATGAAACCCCGAATCCCTCCCCAAAAAGCCTGGCCCCTGTTCATCGTGCTCCTTTTCGTCACCGGAGCAGTCGCGACGCTGTCAATGGTCTGGATTGCCGCCTCCGACGGCGGGGCTCAGGTCATCGACAACTACTATGAGAAGGCCGTGAATTGGGACGATACGGCCTCGCGGCGTGGGGAATCGGAGGCCCTCGGCTGGACCAGTGATGTTGACATTCAGGGGACGTCGGACGACCAGAGCATGATTGTCATCGCGGTAGAAGACCGATCGGGCGCTCCTGTTACGGGACTATCGGGGACCGTCCGGCTTTATCGCCCTGAAGTGGCGGCCGCCCTCGCCGAAGTCGACCTTGTCGAGAAACCGCAACGCAGCGGTGAGTACCGACTGGAAATGCCCTTCGGACGGCGGGGTATTTGGGATGTTGAAATTGAAGCCACCCGCGACTCCGCTTTGTACTGGGATCGAATACGGACGGAGTTACGCTAGGGCACCGAGGTACCGGATGCCGGCTATCGATACGAAAAAGCAGATCAGGTGTACACCGCAAACGCCTTGTGAGCATTGCGGGCTTCCGGTGGGCAGACAACCAGTCGGCAACGACCCTTATTTCTGCTGTTCCGGCTGCAAGATGGTCTATGAGACCCTCCACGAGAGCGGACTGGGAGATACTTTCTACAGGCTGAAAGACCTGGGCGGCGAGACCGGCCAGGCGTGCCCGGCTCCTGCTTCGATCGATCCGCTCCTCCTCTCCGAATTGGATAGCGAAGCCTTTCTCAACGAGCATACCAAAATGCTCGAAAACGGGGCGCGGTCTGCGGAGCTCTTTTTGGACGGCGTGCATTGTGCCGCCTGTGTCTGGCTGGTCGAACGGCTCCCGTACGAACGTGACGGGGTGCTTCGTGCCCGACTCGATTTGCCGAGAGCGCGCCTTGAAGTGGTGTGGAACCCGGCACGCATTTCACTCTCGGAAATCGCCCGATGGCTGGCGCGTGTCGGTTACGCCCCGCATCCGAAACGAAAGGTGGCAGGTGGCGGAAGAACGGCGGCCGAACGACGACTCCTTCGCAGAGTAGGCGTCTGCTGGGCAATCGCAGGCAACGTGATGCTGCTGGCCTTTGCTATGTACGCAGGTCTGGATCTCGTCAATGATCCGGCACTGACCACCGGAGCCCGATGGCTGAGCCTGTTGCTGGCAATACCGTCGATTCTGTACGGAGGATCGGAGTTCTTTTCAAGAGCCTGGGCGTCGATTCGCGTAAGCATGCGCGCGCACAGTCCGCGCCACCTCCATATGGATACACCGATCAGTCTTGGCATTCTGATCGGTTTTGCCCACAGCATGTGGGCTACGATTACGGGAGCCGGCGAAGTCTGGTTCGACTCGATTACCGTTTTGATTGCTGCGCTGCTGACGGCAAGATGGCTGCAGCTACGCAGCCGGCGCTTTGCCGGTGATGCAACCGAACGGTTGCTGGCGCTCATCCCCACCATGGTCCGGCGCATCGAGGCCAACGGCGAAGTGTCCATCGTCGCCGGTAAAGAAGTTCGTCCCGACGACCTTGTTGAGGTCCCGGCCGGAGAGGTCGTACCTGTAGACGGCAAGGTGATCGCCGGGATTTCCGCGCTGAACAACGCGGTGCTGACAGGCGAAAGCCGCCCGGTACAGATCGAACCGGGAGTGAGGGTGACTGCAGGCGCGACCAATCTGAACGCTCCCATCCAAGTGCAGGTGCGCGCTGCAGGCGAGGACACACGGATAGGTTCGTTGCTGGCGTGGATACGTGACGCCTCCTCCCAGCGGGCGCCGGTCGTTTTGATGGCCAACAAGCTCAGCGCCTACTTCGTAATCTCCGTTATTACGCTCGCTGCCGCTACCGGCATTTTCTGGACGCTGAAAAGTCCTGCCGAAGCCGTACAACATGTGGTAGCACTGCTTGTGATCTCGTGCCCCTGCGCGCTGGGAATGGCGACACCTCTTGCCATGGCCATTGCGGCCGGCAGAGCGGCGCGATCGGGAATTTTCATCAAAAGCGACGAGGCCACGCAACAACTCACACGGATCGATACCGTACTGCTCGACAAAACCGGAACGATCACCGAAGGCAACCTTTCCCTGCTGGAATTCGAAGGGGACGCCGATGCCCTGGATCTGGCCGCCATCGTGGAAACACGCTCCCTTCATCCGATGGGATTTGCCTTTGCGCAAAGCCGCGTGCTTCCGGAAAACGCGACGGACAGGGTCGATGGATTTTCGTCGGTGGCCGGACAAGGGGTCTCCGGAAACGTGAATGGGACACCGGTGGCGGTCGGCAGACCGGAATGGATTGCCGACCTGGCCGATGGCCTCCCCGCGCGATTCGAAAAGACAGTACATGACTATGTGAAAAAGGGGCTGTCTCCCGTCGCCGTATCGGTCGGCGGTACCGTCCGTGCAGTAGCGGGTTTCGGCGACCGCATCAGGGAGGAGGCTCCGGAAATCATTGACCACTTTAGGAACGCAGGAATGGAGGTGTACATCCTGTCGGGAGATCACGAGACCGTGGTCGAGCGGGTCGCATCCACGCTCGACCTGCCGCTGCGGAATGCGCTCGGTAGCGTCGATCCGGAGGATAAGCGTGCTTTCGTGACTTCACTTGTGTCAGAGCAGGGTAAAGTCGTCGTCATGGTCGGTGACGGGGTCAACGACGCCGCCGCCCTGCAGGCGGCGGATGTCGGAATCGCCGTTCAGGGCGGCAGCACCGCCAGTCTGGTTGCCGCCGACGTTTTCCTCACGCGCCCGGGCCTGGATACCATTGCAGACCTTTTCAAGGGTGCCCGCGTTGTGATACGCGTAATCAAGCGGAATCTCTGGATTTCATTGGGGTATAATATTCTCGGAGCCGGTGCGGCCATTGCCGGACTGGTGACACCGTTGATGGCGGCAATCGCCATGCCAATTAGTTCGCTCGTAGTCGTTCTTTCTTCCATTTTTCAGCACTCCTTTTCCGGATCGAGCACGCGATCCGTCCGGACGGACCGATGATGGCTATTTCGTTGCCGATACTGTTCTTGTTGGTGCCCATGGCACTGTTGCTCGCAGGTGCCGGCGTCTTTGGCTTTATGTGGGCGGTAAGAAGCGGCCAGTATGAAGACGTGGACACGCCTGCCCTCCGCCCACTTTTGGAAGAGGAAGATCGGCCCCTTTCCGATGAGACTGAAAACGATTACACCGAAAAGAAAACTGTACATTCCAATTCCGGCATTGACTAACCCTGGCCGCTTACCAACGCGTACACGCAATCGCACGTTAGAGACATGGCTGAACCGTCTTTTAGAACGACCGTGGCACCCCGCCTGATGATGCCCCACCCCGAAAGCGTGGTAGACGGCCGCGCAGTTACGTTTGAATGGCTTCCGGTTCCAGGTGCCTCCGGGTATCGCTTTCAGATTGCCTATGACGAGCAGTTTACCGAGGTAGAAATCGAAACGCGCGTCGGCGACACGACGGCTTTTACCGTCTATGACGTACTACCGATCGAAGGCGCCCGCATGATGTGGCGCGTTGCGGCGGATGTTGACGGGGAGGAGATCTATAGCGAATCGCGCCCGATTGAAATTGCGGTGGAGCATGTTCCCGAACCGGTAGCCCCGAAGGAAGAAGCCGAGCGGGATCCGACCGTTCCGGAGCCGGTACTTCCAAAACCTGGTGAGCTTACCGATGGGCTGGCAACGACGTTCGAATGGCAAACCGCAGAGGAAGCCGCCGGCTACCGTTTTCAACTATCGGACGATGCGTCGTTTTCTCACGTCCTTCTCGACACCGATGTCGGCGACACGAACCTCCTAACCGTGTACGACACCCTGCCGCTGGACGGTCCGGAACTCGTGTGGCGCGTTGGTGCACTCACGGGATCCGATGCCAGATGGAGCAAACCGGCAAATTTCTCGGCAGTATCCGATCTGGCGGAGCGGGTTCGCCAAACCGCCGGAAACGTGGCCCGTTCCGTTGCCCAACCGGGCACGGCGAACGCGCAAACCCTCGCAGTTGCCGACACGGCAGCCGGTCAACACAGCGCGATGCGCCTGGTGTGGCTATGGGTCGTCACGACAACGGCCATCGCCCTGCTCATCATTCTCAAGGTGATGTTCGCATAGCCGGTGCAGCATCGGCTTCCGGTCACCCGAAACCATAGCTGACAGGTCAGCCCAACACACTCAGCCCCGACGTACCGTGGATCAAAATCTCCATATTGCCCAGGCACTCAACCACATCGACCGCATTCTCGGATACTACCCGATGGTACAGGAAGGCGATGAGGTTACCGTTTGGCTCACCTTTGAGGATTGGCAGGTGCTGTACGACCTGCTTTTTCGTACTCCAAATCCGGGAGAGCATCTACCCGAGACCATAGAGAGTTTTGCAATGGCGGACGGCGAAGCCGTGATGCTACTGGATACGTCCGACTGCCGCATTCGCGTTGAAATGACCGGCTGATTACTCTAATTGGCCGCTGCTACCAGGTGAAACAGGGGAATTTCAACCTGGAAACGCTCTCCATTAGGTAGCTGCATAAGGTACGTACCCTCCATTGTGCCGCGGAAGGACTCCAGTACGCAGTAGCTGTTGTACTCGTGCAGCCTTTCCGGCGGGATGACCGGCTGCCGCCCGATGACCCCCTCGCCTTCGATCTCCCGGGTTTTCCCGTTCCGATCGCGTACGGTCCATTTTCTTCGTAACAACTGGACCTCTTCTTCGCCCTGATTGTGAATCCGCACATGATAGCCGAACACAAATCGCCCTTCGAGCATGTCCGATTGCTCGTCGAGATAAAACGGTCGTACCACGACCTTGATTGCGCGTGTTACGGCAGCGTATGAGACCATATGGCCGATAATTGCTTTCGACTCCGCCGGGATCGTACTCCACGAAAGGACCGTGGATCCCACGACCGCCCCACCACCCTCCACTAAGAACGACATGGACCGGCACGCACGAGCATAACCGGTTG
>CAZIIP010000256.1:0-5509 GCA_964539455.1 uncultured Rhodothermales bacterium | reverse complement strand
CTCCGTGCCCCCAAAGTAGGCAGTTTTGGGCCTGCCGAAATCATCCCTGTTCAGGTTTGCCGGAGCATGGGACGTCAGCAGGTGAAGTTCGATCAGCATGGTTTTTGTCGTTATTGGTCGGAATCAGTACCGATACCGTTTTTTTCGTCTTCCTGTTTTTCAACGTGATAGTAGCTGTTGGCCCAGCGGGCAATGACACGCTTTGTGTTATCGCCAAATACAAATCGATGCATTTGGACAGCATCTCCGTGCTTGACACGAATGCCTGCCGCCCGAAATCTTCGGGCCAGTCGGGCCAGCGCCTCGAGTCGATGTATCCACGGAGGTGGTGTGTTTACAATTCTGGCAAATCTTGCTTCAGACACAATGGCCTTGGACGTTCCGCCGGCCCGGTAGGAACAGGCGGTACCGATATTGTCAAGCATTGGGCCGTCGGGAGACATTAAAGCATACACATGGAGGATCAATGTTGCCCGCCGAACTGCTTCATCGAGAGCATGTCCATCCAATCCGAAGGAAGAGAAGAAGGGGCTCTTCCAGACAGCCGCGAGCATTTCTACGGAGGGCTCTTGATCCGCCGCCGTCCAGCGCTTGAATGCAGCCCACGTTCCGCGATTTGTCTCCGAATGGGAGTCTCCACGGGGCAACAGCCACGGAGGGTGTTCAACGGAATGGCGAATAAGCTTTTCCCGAGGAGACAGTCGTTCGCTATTTCGCATCGTTGTCTACCCGTTTGTAGGTCATGGATTTCAGTAAATTACTATACAGGTAAATTCGCGCCCTGTGGGCAACCGGCATGGTTCGGGGCAAGGTGCTCTGGTGTTCGAACACGGGCTGGAATCGGCGCCGTGCCTGAAAGGCGATTTGCTCTTCGAAATTCTGCTGTATCGAAGCTCTACGATCGCGCAAATCAGCAAGAGACTCGCATTCTGAGCAAACTGTGTGAATCAACTCATGTTGGAGTTTCTGAACATCACGCCAGAATCCCTTAAGCTGATCACGGCCGAATACATAGTCGCCGGACGTCCTCTTTCCGGGCTTCGCGACCTGGATGCGACCGTCTTCTCCTACCTTCGCCCTTACCTCCACACCGGTGGCCAGATGGATGTTGCGCTGCAAATGGTAGGCCGCAAGCGCGGCATAGCCTGTGAACGCTTGCATAAGCTCCTCCGCTTCATACAGGAAGCCGAAACGGTCCTCTTTCTCCACTGGGGCAATCGAATAATCGAAGCTGTCGAGTTCATAGCCACCGTGCACATTGCGCTGATTGCTCAGCATGTGAAATCCAAACACCACTAGTCGCGGAGCGGGAGTTACGAGGTCGACGGTCTCATAGTCATCCGCCAAACCGATCATCTGTCCCACAACCGGGGCCAATGTTGTCTGTCGACCGGCATCCCTCCGGGTGGAGCCAAAAAATGAGGAGCCAATGGTGTCGACGAGTCCACGATTTCTGTCGAGCATAAAAGGACGCTCATCGCCAAAATCACCTGTTTTGCGATCTTTTACCTTCATTGTCGGGACATTGGGATGCCGGAAAAACCGTTCAGCCCGAACGCCGGACTCCAGATCTCCCTTTGCCCCGTATGCAATTCCCGTACTTGCACGAGTCACGGTTTTCGCAATACGACCGGATATCGTCTCGCCCGTCACTATGCACTCAAAACAATCGTCTGTATTCTCAAAATGCAGCCAGTGTGTAGCTGACATCCACCCCAGAGCAGAGCGGAGCGTAATTCCTCCGAGAGGGATGTCGTATCGGGGCGGATCAATCCAGAAGATTTCGTCATATCCTGATTCCGGCGTTGCGTAGTCACCAGCAAATCGTTCTTGCTGAGTTGACCGGGTAACAACGTTCATCCACAGCGATTTTCGGATAGAAATGAAGCCTGGATTGTCGGCGAAAGGGATGGTTATCAGTGTTCGGACAGGTGTATCACCATTGGTACCCTTCTGGTACCCACGCCCCGCAGTGCCTTCAAAAAATGTGTTGCGCATAAACAACAGAAGGCCTGCCTGATCATCCGCTACAGCCCAGTTCGGATTTGCCCTGCACAAAAATGCCCGGTCCCCCTTTGGCGCAATCATCATCAACACCGACAGGTCGTCCGGCTTCTTTTTGCTATCCGGTTCTTCTCCCTGCATAAACCGCGGGCCTGGGCCGTCGAGACGAAACTTGTCACGTAATGGGCCGATCCTCATCTCATATTCGTCTTCTGACAAGGGCAGCCTGATTCTCTCAGCAAGCTCGCGGGTGTCCTCGGGCTCGAAGGCCACCTGCGCCAGGTATGACAGGAGATTCAGCGCCGCGATGTTAAAAAACTCCTGCGGATAGTTCAGGACGACCGGTTCATCGCGTGAAGTGATGATGTCCCGAAACGTCCGCTTGATGCTGTGACCGGATGGCGTGCGAAGCCGGAATTGTTGATGTTCGAATACGTTTGGCCGGTCACGCATGGAATTTGCACGCTTTTTTGGGAATGCCGAGCTATAAGTTGCTGAATGAATCTTCCTCTTCGCCGGCTTTACGCTTCCTCTGAATCACGAGGCCTTCTTCTGTAGAATAGGAAACCTCCGCATCACCAAAATGCCCTCGGCCACTATCGTCAAGAAGCAGAAACACCCGGTCGTCATAGGGATGGCGCGTGCGCCACCACTCCATTATGGGTTGCAGTTCAGAATCAACATAATCGTATTGCTCTCCTTTGTAAGAGTGCCATGGGAATGATACCGTTGACAATGTGATAGCTTCCTCCATCGAGAATCTTGCCCGAAAGTCGCCCTCCGCAGGGAGTTTAAGTACGCGATTAGGCTGCCCCAATGCAAGGACGCCCTGCGGTGACAATTTGCAGAGCACCACCGATGCGCTTCTTCCCACGAGACGTGTTGAAAGTGCAATGGATGAATCCGAGTCCCCGTCGCGACTGGCATCACGCATTCGCGGTTCGCGATCTGGACTTGAGATTAAGATTCTTTTGGCAAGCGTTTTTTGCGTTTCTTCAACATGCGCGCGACGAGCTCTGATCTCAGCAAGGCGTTCAGGATCTACATTCAGCCGAGAACTGGTCCAGTACGCTTCGTCCCTGTCATATAGCTCCGTGACCAACTCACGGCAGGCACGAGGAAGGGTCCACGTAGAATGTCTTCGTACGATATACGCCGATCTGGCGAGGATTTCGTGATCGTACACATAGGCACTCGATCCGAATGTCAGGGCGTGAATGTTGTCCCGGTCCGGCATCAAAACAGATAAAACGGGCTCCGTGTGTGTTCCTCGCTCATGCTTTAAACGATCGGGGTGTCGCCAGAGGCGGCCCGCACGTTGAAGTAACAAGTCAACCGGTGCCAGATCGCTGAGCATTGCGTCGAAGTCCATGTCGACCGACTGTTCGATGACCTGGGTTGCAACGACAACGAGGCGTTTGGGTCGAGCACTATGTTCTGGCTGCTTGCCGAGCCCGTCGATCAGTCGTTCCTCTTTCGTATTCCTGTCAGTCCTGATGAATCGGGCATGGACAAGCTCGACATCGGATACACCCGCGTCTCGAAGCATTCTGTAGGCCTGTTGTGCTTCTTTGACGGTATTTCGAATCCACGCCACACATCCATTGGCTCTGATAGTCTTCTGAATCCACGAAACACCCGCTCGCGTAGTATCGTCCGATTCGATATGCCGAACAGACAATTCTTTCTTAAGTCGATCCGGGACATCACCTGATACGATCTCTATATCTCCACGACTGGAGCAGGAGATCAGTTGAGGATATGAATTGGAAGAAACCTCTACCGTTTCCTCGCCAAATGCCCGAAAGAGACGTGCACGCAGCAAGGAGGGTAAAGTGGCAGACAACAGGATTACCTTTGCGTCAAGCGCCTGCAGCCAGGCCAGCAGTCGGAACAGGATAGTGCCCATGTACACATCGTAGGCGTGGATCTCGTCCAGCACGATCACCTTGCGAGCCAACCCAAACAGACGGACAAATGCATGCCGCACGCCCATTGCACCGAGCATGGCTTGATCGACTGTGCCAAGGCCGACAGGTGCCAGCAGCGCGCGTTTTGAAGGTTGTAGCCACTGCGCCGAAATAACCTCTGCGGTCGGAAAGATGTCGTCGGTAATACCTATCCGGTCGCTCGCAAATGCTGGTCTGGAGTAGTCCAGCAGCTTTCTGAAGTCCGCATAGTACTTGCGGGCACCATGTGCCAACACGAGGGATAGTTTCTCGGAGGCAATAGATTTGGTGTATTTATAAATCCGCGCGAACATGGCGTTGGCCGACGCCTGAGTGGGAAGGGCGAAATAGATGCCGTCTGCCTGCTCGGCGGCAATCGAATTTACTGCGAGCGCAAGTGCAACTTCGGTCTTGCCCAAACCCATGGGAGCCTCAATGAGGCAGATTTCGCTGCCCGGGACGGTTCCAAATGCAGAGTTCAGCGCGGAAGCCTGGAAACCTTCGTACGGCTCGGGCCCGAACAACTGGACAAACGACTTTGTCTCTCGGTTGAGCATTGGAAGAACTCCCGCCGCCTCCAATGCCTGCTCCCCAACCCTGCGCGTGCGAAGACTGCTGAGATAGGATCCCAACTCATCTTCCGATTGAATATCCGGTCGAAAGCAGAAGAAGTTTTCATCCGATCCCAGCCAATCAACAATAGACACGAACCCGGATGCCAGCATAAGAAATGAGGGTTCTGGCTGACTCTTGATATCAGGCAGAGGTCCGAAGAGACGCTGAATAGCATCAAGAAGTGCACCAAGACACTTGTGTTCGATCGAGCCCGGATTGGGCCTGCATGCCTGTTTCGGATCGGTCAGGTCCTCCGGTTCGTACAACTTCCCATGGTGACCGCCCGCCATCCTGAGGAGGGGCACGATCATGCGCCATGATTGCGAAACGGGCGTCCGTCCGCGCGGTGAGAGTACATCATTAAAAAGACGATAGGTAGCCAACCCGTGGTCAAAGCCGACCCCGTTCGGAATCGGACGGTATTCCCAGAATGAGCCATATCCGTGTTGCCATCCTATGGTAGATTTTGCCTGAAATCGCGGACAACCCTTTCCAAAATCATGCAGCGCCGAGGCAAGCACCAGCGTGCATACGACATCTTCAGACCCAGGAGCTTCCCAGAGGTCACAGAATTTGCCCTTAAGATTCTGATTAGCGGCAAGCCAAGTCTCTGCGACATGCCCGACATCAGCTAGATGACACGGCAGCGGATGAAAAGACCACGCTTCTTCCTCATCTCCCCTTCGTTCATTTGTCTTCGCCCAGAGACGGAATATCAGGTTGGCAGGATCCATTACGCTATGCAGTGGTGGACGCTATTTCCTTCTCTTTGCGTGTCGCCTGCTCAACCAGCCACAAACCATCATATCGAACCGGCTTTCGCGTTGCGTCACCCAAACTGGCGAAAGCATAACCCTGGGCAGAGGCTTCATGCCAGCACATTACTGCGTTTGTGCCTTTTGTTGCGTGATCTTCTATCACTCTCCAGAGCTTTTCACGCA
>CAZIIP010000255.1:0-5510 GCA_964539455.1 uncultured Rhodothermales bacterium | reverse complement strand
TTTGCTGTTGATTCCAGGTTTTATGCGGGATTGCGCAAAATCGAAACGACCGAGCAGGGAAAGGCTCAGGAACCATGGCGGCCACCACATCTGCTTCACTACATCCAGGCCTTGGAGTTGGAGCCGACTCTGGTAGTGGACGTATCCGACGTATGGGAAAGAAGAACGGAAGCCCTGCTGGCGTACCGGTCGCAGTTTCATGCGACCGGCTCCTTGCAGGCGGACGAGCCCGATACTTTCATCTCTACACCCGCTTTTCTCGAATGGATCGCAGCCAGGGCTCGTTCACTCGGGTACCGGATCGGCGCCACCCACGGTGAAGGACTGATTTATTACCACGGCCCGATCGGAGTCGACGATCTGGTGATAACACTCCGCCGGGAGAAGCCGGCATGAACCGGTATCGTTGACTACCTGTCGGCAACCGGGGTATATTACTATGCTCCAACCATATGTCGCAGGCCGCGATCGTCTGCGCTTTTTTTGTTTCCGGCGCCGTTTGATGATAGATGTAGAAACCCTCGGAGTCCGATAGCATGCCCGACACAAGTGATTTCAGGAATGGACTGACCTTGGTCTGGAACGGCGATTTGTGGTCCATCGTCGAGTTCCAACATGTCAAACCCGGAAAGGGTGGGGCATTCGTACGAACAAAACTGAAGAACGTCCGCAGCGGCAAAGTGGTCGACAACACCTTTCGTGCCGGCGAAAAAGTGGAAACCGCACGAATTGAAAGGCACCAGAGTCAGTATCTATATACCGACGATCTCGGTATCCACCTCATGAATACCGATACGTACGAGCAAACATCCGTGCCGGAAGATCTGGTCGAGGGGAAGGACTTTATGCTGGAAGGCTCCATGGTCGAATTGCTGGTGTACGCCGAGACGGACGAAATTATCAAAGTGATCGTGCCGCAGCATGTAGAGGTGGAGGTTTCGCAAACCGATCCCGGACTCAAGGGTGATACCGCCACAGGTGCTACGAAGCCCGCGACCCTCTCCAGCGGGGCCGTTATCAACGTACCGTTGTTCGTCGACGAGGGAGATGTCGTACGCGTCGATACCACCACCGGCGAGTACATCACGAGAGTTACCAGGTAAGTTTCAAGGCCGGCATCCTGGTCGAACGGGCCCGAAGAAGAAAACGGCTGCGGTGCCCGGCCGGATGTAACCGGGCCGAAAAAGACCCACTTGTAGAAATGGATCTAAAACGCATACAGGAACTCGTCAAACTTGTCGCTTCCGGGGACGTGGCCGAATTGGAAGTAGAAGAGAAAGGTGTACGGGTGGTGATCAGAAAAAATGCACCAAACGTCACGATGCAAACGGCGGCGTATCCGCCGATGTATTTTCCTCCGACCCCTCCGCCTGCTACCGTTCAACCCGGACAGACGCCCTTTGCAACGGTGCCCGCCGCGCAGCCGGCCGAGACGGTGACGCCTGCGGCTGCGGCGGCTCCGGTGGACGAGAATCTCTTTACGGTCACCGCCCCGATCGTAGGAACGATGTACCGGACGCCCTCACCGGACTCGGAAGCCTTCGTTGAGGTCGGCGACAGGGTAGGAATTGGCGACACACTCTGCATCATCGAGGCCATGAAGCTGATGAATGAAATCGAAGCCGACGTGGCAGGTACCATCGTTGCAGTGAAGGCTGAAAATGGAGAGCCGGTCGAATTCGATCAACCGCTCTTCGTGATCGACGTTTCCTAGATCTACATGCGAAACCGCCCGCCCCTGCGCGCCGTTTCGCGTTTTATCACATCATGAACAAAGTACTCATCGCCAATAGAGGCGAAATCGCGCTCCGCGTTATCCGCACCTGTCATGAAATGGGCATCAGCACGGTGGCCGTCTACTCGACCGCCGACAGGGACTCGTTACCGGTTCGTTTTGCGGGAGAAGCCGTCTGTATCGGTCCGCCCCCTTCGAGCGAAAGCTATCTTCGATTCGAGCGGATCATCGCGTCAGCCGAAGTAACGGGTGCCGACGCGATCCATCCGGGATATGGATTTCTGGCCGAAAATGCCGAATTTGCACGTGTATGCGGTGACCACGGACTGAAATTTATCGGTCCGGCTCCCGAGACTATCACGCGGATGGGCGACAAAAGCCTGGCAAAGATTACCATGCGCGAGGCCGGTGTGCCCACAGTCCCTGATTCGAACGGTATCGTGAAATCCCTTTCGGATGCACGCCGCGCTGCCGACGCCATCGGCTACCCGGTAATCGTGAAGGCATCCGCGGGCGGTGGCGGCCGCGGCATGCGCATTGCGGAGACAGAGAAGGACCTCGCCCGGAGCTATGAAACTGCCCGCGTCGAAGCAAAAGCCGGCTTCGGAAACGCGGACGTGTATATCGAAAAGTATATCCTCCACCCCCACCATATCGAGATGCAGATCCTGGGTGACGGTCGCGGAGGTGTAGTGCACCTGGGTGAGCGCGACTGTTCAATTCAGAGGCGCCATCAGAAGCTGATTGAGGAATCTCCGTCTCCGGCCGTCGACGCTGCCCTCCGTGATCAATTAGGTAATGCGGCCTTGCGTGCTGCCGAAGCCGTCCACTACGAAGGTGCCGGCACGGTAGAGTTCTTGCTGGATCAACAGGGCGATTTCTACTTCATGGAGATGAATACCCGCATTCAGGTCGAGCATCCCGTCACCGAAGAGGTGTCGGATACCGACCTGATCGAGTGGCAACTGCGAATCGCGATGGGGGAGGAACTGACGCTCGGAACGCCGGCACTGACAGGTCACGCGCTGGAGTGCAGAATCAACGCGGAAGATCCGACCAACGGATTTCGTCCATGTCCGGGAAAGATCACCGCATTCCATATCCCGAAAGGACGCGGCGTACGGGTCGATACGGCGGCCTGTGCCGGATACGTGGTTCCGCCGTATTACGATTCGCTCATTGCAAAAGTCATCGTGCACGCCAAAACAAGGGAACTTGCGGTCTCCAAAATGGCCCGCTCTCTCGACGAGTTTATTATCGAGGGGATACAAACGACCATTCCGATTCATAAACAAATTATCGCCGACGAACAATTTCGTTCAGGGGCGTTCGATACACACTTCATGGAGCATTTTAATCCGATAGTCGAGATACCGGAAGAGATACAAAACTAGCGCTGCACAACCACTATGAATACACCAGAGGAACTTCGATACACGGAAGAGCACGAGTGGCTCAGGACTGAGGAAGACGGAGCGGTTGCCGTCGTGGGCATTACCGATTTCGCTCAGCAGGAATTGGGCGACGTCGTATTTGTCGAGCTGGAACCGGTGGGATCGGCGCTCGATAAGGACGACGTTTTTGGAACCGTCGAGGCCGTGAAAACGGTGGCCGAACTTTATATGCCCGTTGCCGGGACGATCGTCGCGGTGAACGACCGGCTCGAGGATGCCCCGGAACAGGTCAACGACGATCCGTACGGTGAAGGCTGGATGGTTCGGATAAAGCTTGACGATCCTGCGGAGATGGACACGCTGCTGGACGCTACGGCATACGAAGAAATGACGGCCTCGTAGTCTCCTCCGTATGATTCCATGCACGAACGCGTCGTTATCCTCGACTTTGGATCTCAGTATACGCAGCTCATCGCCCGCCGCGTGCGCGAGGCAGGCGTGTACTCGGAGATCCACCCGTGCACAATTCCGTTTGACGATCTGAAAGCGCTGCGCCCCGTCGGCCTGATTCTCTCCGGCGGACCATCCTCGGTATACGATGAAGGGGCCCCGCAACTGGAATCCCGAATCCTCGAGATGCAGCACGGCGACGGCGATCGCGTACCCGTCCTGGGAGTGTGCTATGGCCTGCAGGCCATGGCCCGCATCCTGGGCGGCGGTGTCGCCCGAGCCGATCGCAGGGAATACGGAAGAGCGCACCTTGTGGTCGACCAGCCGGCCGGATTGTTGGACGGCGTTGCCGACGGCTCGCAGGTTTGGATGAGCCATGGTGATTATCTGACAAGCCTCCCGGAGCACTTCGAGATCATCGCACACACGGAGAACGCGCCGATTGCAGCCGTTCGCTCCACCGCCGATCCCCACTACGGAGTGCAGTTTCATCCCGAAGTCGTTCACACGACGGAAGGCCGGCTTATTCTCCACAATTTTCTTTTCAACGTCTGCAAGTGCAAAGGTGACTGGTCGCCCGCATCATTCATCGAGGAAAAGAAACGGGAAATCCGAAGAACCGTGGGCGATGAACACGTGATTCTCGGACTGTCGGGAGGGGTAGACTCCTCCGTAGCCGCCGTATTGCTTCATGAGGCGATTGGAGATCAACTGACCTGCATCTTTATCAATAATGGACTGCTGCGCTCCGGCGAATGGGAGCAGGTTCAAAACACCTTCGGTGAGCACTTTCATATAAGGCTGCTGGCCGTCGATGCAACGGATACGTTCCTGGACCGCCTTGCAGGAGTGTCCGATCCGGAAGAAAAACGCAAAATCATCGGCAGGACGTTCATCGAGACTTTCGACGCCGCCACGGAAGATATCACGGACGCAACCGGGATCACGCCGTCGTTCCTCGCGCAAGGAACGCTATACCCTGACGTAATTGAAAGCGTGTCCTTCAAAGGGCCCTCGGCTACGATCAAGTCGCATCACAACGTGGGTGGACTTCCGGAGCACATGGACCTCACCCTGCTGGAACCGTTCAGAGAGCTTTTCAAAGACGAGGTGCGCGAAGTTGGACGTCGGCTGGGCATTCCGGAGCACATCATCGGCAGACATCCGTTTCCGGGTCCCGGCCTGGCCGTTCGAATTCTCGGTCCCGTGACGCGCGAAGCTCTGCGGTTGGTCGCCGCGTCCGATGCCATTTTCATACATGCGCTCAAGGAATCAGGGCTATACGACGACGTATGGCAGGCGTTTACCGTGCTCCTTCCCGTACAATCCGTGGGTGTAATGGGGGACGAGCGGACCTATGAAAATGCCTGTGTGCTCCGAGCCGTGACGAGTTTGGATGGAATGACCGCAGATTGGGCCCGGCTGCCGGGTGACTTCCTTGCACACGTCTCAAACCGAATCATTAACGAGGTGCGCGGCATTAACCGCGTTGCCTACGATATTAGTTCAAAACCTCCGGCGACCATTGAGTGGGAATAGACGCAGACGGCGCATGCTGCAACGGATGAGGCAAACGGCGGCTTTTATGCTCGTAGTGGGATGGGTGTGCGCCTCCGGTGCGTATGCCCAGACCGGCATCCCGGTTATTCCGGAGGCGGAGGATCTTTTTCAGGAAGGCGTTTCCCTCTTCGAGGAAGGAAGCTTTGACGAGGCGTACGAGCGGTTCTCTCGCATTTTTGTAGAGTTTCAACCCAACAGCAGGACCACCGCCGCAATGCTTATGGCGGGCAAATCCCTATATGCCGGCGGTGCGTACCGGCGAGCGGCCAATCTGATGACCCGCCTCATCGAGGATTACCCGGAAAGCAGGTACGTGGATGCGGCGCGTCAGACCCGATCCAGGGCCGAAGTGAACATCGAACGAGACCGCC
>CAZIIP010000254.1:0-5510 GCA_964539455.1 uncultured Rhodothermales bacterium | reverse complement strand
GAGGACCAGGAGGCAAAGGACGAACAGCCGAAAGAAAAGAAAAAGGCCGATGCTTCTGATGAAACCGAAAAAAAGAAGACAGAGGCCGGAGCCGACCCGGTAACGGATCAGAAGAAGAAAGACGAGACCCAAGAAGCCGGCAAACAGGAGAAGAAGGAAACGAAGAGAGCGGAAAAGGAGGAGGAAAAGTCCGGGACCAAGAAGCAGGACGAGAAGAAGAAAGACGAGACCCAGAAGAAGGAGGAGGAGAAAAAGACGAAGGTGGCCGAATCCGGAAAAAAGGGAGAGAATAAGTCCGGAAAAGAGTCCGGAAAAGACAAGGATACGAAGTCGGAGGACGCGTAAGCGAGTCTCATCAAAACACGTTCTGACGTGGAACCGATCGTGACTCAAAGCAAAGGGCGACCCGAACAGTTGATTCACGTCGGAACGGTGTCCGGTACCCACGGATTGCAAGGGGAGCTGCGCGTGTATCCGGCGTCCGACAGCCCGGAACGGCTATTGGCACTCGACCGGTTGTTCATCGGTCAAACCGAAACGGCGGCGAGGGAATTCCGCGTCAGCGGTACGCCAAGACCCCACCGCTTCAAGCGAAAGAAATTCCTGCTCTTTCAATTCGAGGGGGTTTCCTCCATAGAAGCGGCATCCTCGTTGAAAAACCAACAGGTGTACGCCGACCAGCAGGATATTCCCCTGGAGGACGACGAGTTGTTTCTGGATGATCTCCTGGGCTTCAGCGTTTGTGACCCATCAGGGGAAAGGATAGGAACAATCGAAAGCGTAGAACCGATGCCCGCCCACCCCATCCTGGTGGTCGTCCTGTCGGACGGACGCAGGCGCATGATTCCTGCCGTTCCCGCATACATCATTGAGATCATCCCTGAAAGTGCTCAACTCACCATCGAATTGGTGGAAGGACTGATCGACTAGCCTGAACAAATCCTGGTACGGTATCGTGCAAATAGACGTAATTACAGCGCTTCCCGATCTCGTGGAAGGGCCGATCCGTCATTCGATTGTCGGACGTGCGGTAAAGGACGGAACGGTGGGGATTGCCGTTGTGGATTTGCATGATTATGCCGCAGATCGCCATCGCACGGTGGACGACTATCCGTACGGTGGCGGCGGCGGGATGGTATTGAAGCCGGAGCCTGTTTTCTCCGCCATTGATCGTTTGAAAGAGAAGGCCGCCGCCAAAGGAGGGGCTATCGAAGAGGTGATCTACATGACGCCTGACGGCGAACCGTTGACGCAGGATACGGCCAATGAACTCTCACTCAGAAACCACATAGTGATCCTTGCAGGACACTACAAGGGGGTCGACGAGCGCGTAAGGGAGCAGCTGGTGACCAGGGAAGTCTCTATAGGAGACTATGTTCTGTCCGGTGGGGAACTGCCGGCATTGGTCCTTATCGAGGCACTGGTCAGATTGATACCGGGTGCCCTCGGTGATGCTGCATCCGCACTATCGGACAGCTTTCAGGATGGCCTGCTCGGCGCTCCGACCTATACCCGGCCGGCCGAATTCCGCGGCCTGCGGGTCCCGGATGTATTGCTTTCGGGCGATCACGAGAAAATTGCCGAATGGCGGGAAAAGACCCGGGTAGAGCGAACGACAAAACGACGACCTGATCTGTTGGAGTGAACTTTCCACGCAGTCGGTAGTTTTATGAAGCTACATTTTTACTTGAGCAACACGATTTCTGACGATAGAGCAGCCGCCATGTCACAGGAACTTCTAAATCTCGTCGAGGCCACCCAGATTCGGGACGATATTCCTGACTTCCAGCCGGGAGATACGGTAAACGTGCACGTGCGGGTTGTTGAAGGAGAAAAGGAGCGCATTCAGCAATTTAGAGGAGTGGTCCTCAGTCTGCGTGGCTCAAAAGCCAACAAGACATTTACCGTACGCAAAGTTTCTAACGGTATCGGCGTGGAACGCGTCTTTCCGTTGTATTCGCCGAAAATTGCCAAGATCGAGCGCGTGCGAAAAGGGGATGTTCGCCGGGCCAAGTTGTTTTACCTGCGTGGCTTGCGTGGTAAAGCCGCCCGCATTAAAGAAAAACAGCGCGGCGCCCGTTAATCGTCTCGGGCGGCATGTGACGTGCATGCCGGCTTCTTGCTGAACCGCCTGGCGCGCAGGTGCCGGCGGTTCTTTTTGTAGAACGATTTTCAGCGACTATTCGATGCGCATTGCCCTGTGGACGTATGATGCACTGGACGACTTTGCAGAGGGGCTCAAGGCCGACGCGCGTGCCGATTTGCACGTAGATCGGTGTTCGCAACGACACTGCACAAAACTGCTCGAGGACGATCGAACCGACGTCGCTCTGGTACCGTCTATCGACATTCTGCGGGATCCGGAATCCTTTCAGGTGGTCCCGAAACTGGGTTTAGCCTCGCTTGGGGGCTTCCCAAATGTACGCTTGAGGCTTCACAGCCCCCTGAACCGGATTGGAACGATTGGTATGGACCATACGGGTGCGCAGGCTGCCGAGCTGGCAAGTTTGCTGGTGCGTGAGCACTACGGTCAACCGGGACGATTGATCTCGCGCACCGATGGGTCCACGTCGGATGAGCCGTTTGATGCCGTCGTCGAGTGCGAGGATCACCCCGAACACATAGTGGATATCTCGCAGGTGTTGGACATGGGTACCGAGTGGTATGAATTGACAACCAGGCCGATGGTGTGGGGATTGTTGGTGTCACGGCAAAGCCAGATGCCTGCGGGACTCTATGAGTTGCTCATCGGTGCTTCCTCTTCCGCCACCTGGATCGTGTTGGATGACGTAAGGGGAGTCCGTGAAGGACGTGGTGAGACGTTCACGCAACTGGATGAATTCGCACTCCAGGGTCTGGAAAAATTTACGCAATATCTGTTCTGGACCAATCGAATTGACCAGATTCCGGATCTCCGATTCGCCCGGATACCTGAACTGAAGGTCGAATAACGCGGCGAAACGAACTACGACCTCTCTGCCGGCTAAGATGTCAGACGCCATCAGGAATATTGCCACCAATAGAAAGGCGCGTCACGAGTACCATATCGAAGACACCATGGAGGCCGGATTGGTGCTCACCGGTACCGAAGTCAAGGCATTACGCGCCGGCAAGGCCAACCTGCAGGACGGATACTGCGTGTACGAACGGGGTCACATGCTGCTCCGCGATATGCACATATCTCCGTACGAACACGGCACGCATTTCAATCATGATCCCAAACGGGATCGCATTCTTTTGTTGAACAAAAGAGAGATTGGAAAACTGAGAAAAAGCGTTGAAAGAAAAGGCTATACGCTTGTCCCGCTAAAGCTATACTTTAAGCGCGGCAAGGCCAAAGTACAGATCGGTATTGCCAAAGGTAAAAAGCTCTACGACAAGCGCAAGGATATCCAGCAGCGAGATGTCGACCGCCAGTTGGATCGCCTCCGTAAGTCTGTAGGCTAGCAACCCCGAACAAACCACCCGTCCACTTTCCGAAAGGATCTAAAATGAGTTTTTCCTCAGTCGAACAGCAATTGTCAGTCATCAAGCGAGGTGTAGAGGAAATCATTCCGGAGCAGGATCTGGTGGAGAAGCTCGAGCGCTCGGTCAAGTATGGCAAACCGCTTCTAGTGAAACTGGGCTGCGATCCGAGCAGGCCGGATCTGCATATCGGGCACTCGGTGGTGTTGCGCAAATTGCGCCAGTTTCAGGATCTGGGGCACAATACGGTATTGATCGTCGGCGATTTCACGGCGATGATCGGTGATCCAAGCGGGAAATCGAAGACGCGCCCGGCTTTAACCTTCGATGAGGCGCGTGCGCACGGAAAAAGCTATTTCGAACAGGCCGGCAAGATTCTGGACGTCAAAAGAACAATCGTTCGATATAACGGAGACTGGCTCGACAAGATGTCATTTTCAGATGTCGTCCGATTGGCGTCAAAGTACACGGTTGCGCGAATGCTGGAACGGGACGAGTTTGAAAAACGATATCGGAGCGGTGAGCCGATTTCCGTTCATGAGTTTCTATATCCGCTCGCACAGGCACAGGATTCCGTAGAACTCGGTGCCGACATCGAATTGGGAGGCACCGATCAAAAATTCAACCTGATGGTGGCCAGGGATATTCAGGCGGCATCCGGCCTTGAGCCACAAGTCTGCATTACACTGCCGATCCTGGAAGGCACCGACGGGGTGGAAAAAATGTCCAAGTCCCTCGGCAATTACATCGGGATTACGGATGCACCGGAAGACATCTACGGCAAAACACTTTCGATCAGCGATGAGTTGATCTATCGCTATTACCTTTTGGCAACGGACGCATCCGCCGGGGAGCTGGAGCGAATCAAAACGTTTGCGAAAGACCATCCGAGGGACGCGAAACACGAACTTGCGCATACGCTGGTTCGGATGTACCACGGGAAGCAGGCTGCCAATGCGGCCCGAAAGCACTTCGAAACCGTGTTCGTCAAGAAGGAAAATCCGGATGATATTCCTGATTTCACACCGCAGACAGATGCCGGTGCGGAAATCGGGTTGCTCGATCTGATCCGCCAGGCGGGATTTGCAAAATCAAACGGAGAGGCCAGAAGACTCGTTAAGCAGAACGCGGTCTCCATCGATGGTGACAAAATTACGGACCACACCATGCGTGTGGACCTGTCCGGCGCACCGATGGTTCTCAAGGTTGGCAAGCGTCGAATTGCCAGAATCGTTCGTCATTGACCGGTTGGCCGTCGGCCGGAGTCACGCTCCGAAAACTTCCTCGTTTACCCGCTCGTTCATGGCCTTGACTTTTCCGACCATGGCGGCCTTGTAAGCGTTCATCTTGTCGAGGAGGGCGGCGTTTGATGTAGCCAGGATCTGAATCGCCAGGAGAGAGGCATTTTTCGATCCGCCGATAGCAACGGAAGCCACAGGGACACCCGAGGGCATCTGAACGATAGACAAGAGTGAATCGAGTCCCTTGAGGTCTTTTGAGGGGATGGGGACTCCGATAATTGGAAGCGGTGTGAATGCTGCCAGTACGCCGCCTAGATGCGCGGCGCCTCCCGCAGCCGCGATGATGACCCGGATCCCCCGCGCGTATGCCGTACGCGCATATTCCGCACTCTCTTCGGGCGTGCGATGAGCCGATAAGACACGGATTTCGAACGGAACGTCAAAGTCCTTGAGGATATCGGCAGCCCCTTTCATGACCGGAAGATCCGATTCGCTTCCCATTACAATGGCAACCTTGGGATTATTGGGGGAGGAATCCTTGGTTGAGGGCATGTCGGTGCAGTGTTTGGTTGGGTAGGTAGTTGGATTTTGGCCTTGTTGTATTCGTACGAGACCATCCGGTTCATGCCTCTCCGCGATTCTGCACCTCCCCCGGCACGGTGCGTGCCGGGGGAGGTCCCGAGCGCAGCGAGGGGGAGGGGGCGGGCCGCACGAATCGCACACCGCAGGACGAACCCCTGCTCCGCAGGGACCCCCTCTCCCGGCTCCGCCGGGATCTCCCCCACGGCGCACCGCCGTGGGGGA
>CAZIIP010000253.1:0-5534 GCA_964539455.1 uncultured Rhodothermales bacterium | reverse complement strand
TGATGACAGCGTGTTCTACCGCATGCAACCGGAGCACGTGGAGATCGCGGGCGCCATGGGCCTGGGTGTCTTTCCGGAAGAGGAGATTAACCACCAAGCGCTATAAGTCGCTCCTTGGCACCGCCATTAATTGAATCGTTGCCGGGCAATGCGGTCGACCTGCCGTATGCAGCGAGGGGGTGCGCAACACGTCTTCCCCGCTTACTCTCCTGAAGGAAGCTCCGCGAACTCGTCGAGCGACTCAGGATTGGGCTCCTTCTTGAGCTTCTTGCACCAAGCGACAAAAGCATCGACATCTACGGGCACCTTGACGATACGCTCGCCCTGTGAGAAGGCTTTTTTAACACGCTCGCGCGCGCTGTTGTGCCACGTTTCGAAATCCGGATCGAAAACATCGGGCTTTTTCGCGGCCTTGAGCAGCTTCTTGTATTCCTCGGGTGTGAACCACGCCAGATGCGCGACGGCCGGACCCCGGCGCTGCTGGTTGCTATAGGGACGTTCAGGCATGGGAAGGATGGTTGGACTCGAACTTTCTGTTGATGCTGTCTCAAAGTACGAAGCGCGGTGTCGACGTCCATACCGCTATGCTTCCACGCCAACCCGCTTCACCCTACCCGATATCCACCAGCTCCAGTTCGAAGGTAAGATCTTTGCCTGCAAGCGGGTGATTCGCGTCGAATGACACGGTTTCGTCTCCTATCGACTGGACCTGCACCACAAACTCCTGCTCACCTTGACGAAGGCGGAACTGTTGTCCGATCTGCGGCTCGACGTCGTCGGGAAGCCGCTCGCGTTGCATCTCGATTACGAGCCGCTCGTCGCGTTCTCCGTATGCATCGGCAGCGGGGATGGTAACATTTTTCGTTTCTCCCACTTCCATTCCCGCGACACCGTTCTCAAATCCGGGGATCACTTCCTGTTTGCCGATTTCAAAGGCGATCGGCTCGCGACCGTCGGATGAATCAAATACGGTGCCGTCATTGAGCGTACCAGTGTAGTGAACCTTTACGGCGTCTCCTTTCTTTGCCTGTGACATGTTGTTGCTTTGATGTTACTCGCGATGATTGGTTAACAAACCTGTCCAATCCTCCCTTCACCGTATCGGCAAAAGAAATACGCCTGCGACACCATCACGCGGCCAGGACCCGAGTGTTGCAGGCGTAATCAGAAAAACCAAACAGGGGCGAATTCTTGCCTTGCCTACGAAACCGATTGCTCCGGCGTATGATCCCGAGACGATCCGGATCCTGAAATCGCTCACCCCGCACAATCCGGTTCCCACAATCGCTCATCCCGCACGATCCGGTCCCTCGATCGGTTTGCCGACAGAAGCGATCCTCCTTGAGCCGGGAGAAAAAGCGCTCGGCTGACCGGCACCGAGGATGCACCGGGGGAGCTTCACTGACGAGCAGGTCCGGTGAAGAGGCCGCATTGCGCGTATACTACAAAGCAGACGCTTGTTGGTACCGCGGATCACGCGGATCTTCGGCTAGACGGACCGGCAAAAGATGAACCCCGTGAAAGGAAAGTCATGATGCCCAATCGACAGACCAAGACATTATGCCGGCGGGGGCTACCCGCATGAAAAAAACATTTGCCATTATCGGATTGGGTCTGCTGGCCGGTTTGATCGGTGGCGTACTCACGAGCCTGTTCTTCGGAGGCGATGCAGATCCGGTATCGGGCACCTCGGGGCCGGATCCCCGTCTGAACGACACCCAGAACGCGTTTCTGGATCGCCAGGCCGACGTTCAACTCGATCTCGTTTGGGCCGGTCTCTCCCGGAATCCTCCTTCACCGGTTGAATCGATCGAAAGAAAACAGGCACTTTATCTGCTCGACGGAATCCTGCATGACGTGCACGCACCGGCCAGGGAACCGGTGCAGCGGTTCTTTCGCGAGCGAATGGAAGATGCGGTCAACCGGATGTCCGAGACGACGGTCGGGTCCGGTGCGATCGTTTGGAAGCTCTATAACCACGCATTCGTCATACGGACACCCTCGGTGACATTTGCCTATGACCTCGTACGTGGTCACTCGGTTGGCGTAGACGGGTTTGCAGTCTCGAATGAACGGATGCAGCAAATCGTCGACCGGTGCGACGCACTTTTTATCAGTCACTACCACCGCGACCATGCGGATGAATGGGTTGCGCAGGCTTTTCTGGATGCGGGCAAACCGGTGGTGGCGCCTCCCGGTATCTGGTCGAATCGCCCGATTCAATCGGAGCTCACGCACCTGGAACGTGCTGCACACGCGGTCCAGTCGTTGCCGCTTGCGGATGGAATACAGTCGCTGAAGGTTGTCGTTTATCCCGGACACCAGGGTGACGATATCGAAAACAACGTGACACTGGTGCTGACGGATGAGGGCATGGGTTTTATGCAGACCGGCGACCAGTCGAACAGTGATGATTTTTCATGGATCGACACGGTGGCTGAGTACCACGACGTGACGGTGCTGATGCCGAATTGCTGGACGACGGACATTGTTCGTCTGGTCGAGGGCGTGGATCCTCGCCTGGTTATCACCGGCCACGAAAACGAATTGGGCCACACCATCGATCACCGCGAGCCGTACTGGCTCACCTATGAGCGCAAAGAGGGATCGGAGCGATTCGGAGGCAGCCGCGAAGTGGGCTACGACCATCCGCTGGTCGTGATGACCTGGGGCGAGGGGATTGCGATCGAGCGGTAGCGGGTTCTCTCTGCGGCAGATCTATTGTCGTATCCGGCGCATCTCGTCCACCTTTGTCGGGATGACGGGCGGGTGTATGAACGTCCATACCACACCACGTCCATACCACACCACGTCCAGACCATACCACACCACACGACACCACGTCCACAACACACCATACCACACCACGTCCACACCAGACCAGACCAGACCATACCACACGACACCACGTCCACAACACACCATACCACACCACGTCCACACCAGACCAGACCAGACCATACCACACGACACCACGTCCACAACACACCATACCACACCACGTCCACACCACCACGCCCTCCTCCGGCCTCAACGCCCCGCTTCCCCTTTCCTCCGCATGACGGGACATGTGGAACGATCGGAGGAAAGGGGATGTGGCAGTTACGGGGACGTTGCGCCTTCGGTTGCGCAGGCCCGGAGGCATGGGCTGCGCACGGGCAGGGGCGGGGGAAGGTTGAGGTGGTAGTCGATGGTCTTGAGGACCACGAATAGATGGGCCTCCACCTGTTCGTGGGTAAATCGCAGCACCCGGAGGCCCGATTGCTCCAAGTCTCGCGTTCGCTGTCTGTCGGCGGCCCGTTGTTCAGGATCCAGCCGGCGACGTCCGTCAACTTCGACGATCAGCCGGGAGCCCGGACAGTAAAAATCTGCGAGGTAGGGGCCGAGAGAATGCTGCCGTCGAAACGTGCATCCGCCGAGTCCGCGGGCACGCAGGTGCATCCAGAGGATGCGTTCCTGACGGCCGGCCCGTCCGGTCGTGTCCGCCCGCTGCACGGTATTGGAGCCGTTCATTTCTGAGCACCGGTTGTTAATGCTGCGCCTTTATCTGTACATGCGTAAAACGCAGGCAAATCGCGCCAACCGGTGGTTTGCTTCAGGTGCGCTTGTCCGGAGGTGTCCGTTTCCGGAAGTCTTCACCCGCTACCGGATCGAGATACAGCGTCAACTTGGCGTCCCATCTCTCGAACAAGCCGTATGCAACGTCGGAGCGTTTGTACTCCCACGGATAGAGTTCATAGAGATCGATCGGGCCCTCCTTCTCGAGTAGTTCCTTCCACTCGACGGGCCGAACGACCTCCCAGAGGAGCTTGTAAATGTGGTCGAACGCAGGGGCTTTTCTACCGTGTGCGATCCGGTTGCGGACGTCGTTCAGTTCGGAAAGCGTGCCATTTTCACCGCCGTGGACGGAAAGTTTCTCCGCGAAGTAGGTGCCCCACGGACCGGCTGCCTTTTGCGGTGTTGCGAGCTCCGCGGCCGTTTTTCGGGCGAGATCGAAAGTGACCTGAGTGTGCGGTTTGAACAGATGCCGGGGCTGTAGTCCGGCGTCGGTCGCAAGGGTGTGCAACATCAGGTGGCACAGCAATTCTCCAAAGCGAACCGTATTCCACGTCCGCCAGGTCTCGTCGTTGGATGAAAGGACGTGGTTCGTGGCAAAGCCGTCGAGAAACGGTACCCCCAGTTCAAAAAAAGCACCCCGCATCAGGCCGGGATCCAGCCGGTAGGCTTGCACGCCGCCGTAGTGGACGGACTCCATTTTCCGCGTCGCAGGATGCGCGTCCGTCAAGGGTGCAAAATCGTGCGATTCGCGGATTGGATGCGGTAATAAGTCTTCCGAGACGGACTCCAGCAGGGCGGAGAATTGTTCGGGGAGCCGCCGGACGATGACAATCGTCTTGCCCGGCATCGGGTGCCGGGTGGCATAGTCGGTGATGGTCTCAACCGTCTGGATGTAGATAAACTCGCGATCCAGCCCGAAAACGCCGGTACCAAGCAGTGGAAGTGCCAGGGATTGCAGATCGGACGAGCCGAAATCATCCAGGATCGTCCGGATGCAGCGCTGGATGACGGAGACGTGATCGGTGGCGTTGCGTTCGCCGTCGGGATCCAGCCAGACATGCGGATGATGGAATCCGGCGTGGTAGATAGCCTGAAAGGAGCCGCCCGAGGTCTTCAGGACGGTGCCGGGATCGAGGATGGCGTGTCCGGTCGGCGGATTGCGGAGGACGGGTTCGGCGGGATCGCCCTTTGCCACGATGGTTGCTACCTGGCGATCGAGTTCGTCCTGTACGGACGGTCCCATACGTTCGCGAACACCGCGGCTGATGGTACCTTCGGTGTGGCTCAGCCGGAAATCGGTCTGCTCGCTATTGACGATCGCATCGACCCGGGCGTCGAACAAGTCGCCGCCCCAGACCCTGATTTCAAAGCCGTCGATATTTCTGAAACGGGCGCCGTGCATGGTAAACGCGGGTGGGTTTGGCGTGGGAGATGTTCACTCGCCTCGTGGGTTTGGGTTTCAGATTCGAGTTCCAGGTTTTCAAGATGGATCACCAGAGGCCAATCGAGCAACTTGCAGCCGCGCGATAAAGGTACTACCTGCTATCACCTGTTAGGGCTCTGCATAATGACTTCTTATGCTCGCTTTTGGCGCAGTCGAACGGTTGCTGCAGACCCTGTCCGCATCGGACAGCCGTATCCTCGCCTTGCATTACATGGAAGGGTACTCCGGACAGGAATTGGCACGATGGCTCGGTATCAAGCCGGGCGAGTTTACGTACGCCTCAGTCGGGCAAGGAAAAGGCACGATGGCTCGGTATCAAGCCGGGCGCCGTTTACGTACGCCTCAGTCGGGCAAGGAAAAGGCACGATGGCTCGGTATCAAGCCAGGCGCCGTTTACGTACGCCTCAGTCGGGCAAGGAAAAGGCTTGCCATCGAAAACCACCTCGAAATCGGCGGTCCGGGAAATTCCGGGAATGGAAAGGACTCCCGCGTATGGCGCCCACCCGACGGCGCCCACCCGATGGCGCCCACC
>CAZIIP010000252.1:0-5622 GCA_964539455.1 uncultured Rhodothermales bacterium | reverse complement strand
GGGTACATTCTTCAAACGTACCTGTCCTTTGATGTGCAAATTATCGCATCGGCATGCCCGGGTCAACCACCGGGAGACGCCATACCCGCTTTGCCGGCACGTCCGCCCACCGAATCCTAACCGATTGAATTCCAGACAACCGGCACGCAAGGCACGCCGGTCATCTGCTTACTTGTAGCGATATACGATACGCCCCTTGGTTAGATCGTAAGGCGACATCTCAACATCCACGCGATCGCCGGGGAGGATGCGAATGAAATACTTGCGCATCTTTCCGGACAGCAGACCCAGGATTAGGTGCCCATTCTCGAGTTCCACCCGAAACTGGGCGTTGGGAAGCGCCTCTTTTACGACTCCGGATTGTTTGATCGGTTCTTGCTTGGCCATGTACTGCGCTCCTCGGCGCATTGGTGAACGAATGGCCCTTGCCGTAGCGAAGGGCCAGCTGATTCAATATATGGATACGGAGCAAACTGCTGAAAAGGTCCGCCGGAACCTTAGATATGCGGCTGCGCCGGGGAGACGGATCTGCGGGGCCCCGTTCCTTAATAAAGATTAACAATCCGCCCGCGAAAGGGTATTGTTTTCATCAAGTGGGTCTACAATTTTGAAATGAAATCCCCAGCCTTCGTAGCATTCGAGCATCTGCACAAAATCCTCAATCGTAATTTCGTGTCCATCGATCACAAACAATCTGTCGAACTCGGATCTGGAAGGATCATCATTATATTCGACACGTCCTTTAGCGGTCCTGTAGGGTTCAATTCCCCACCGTCCATGACGGTGCGTAAGATGCTTCAAATTAATTTTCTTTTTAATTATTTGTTTAAGTCTTTTCTCGGCATGTTCGATATCCACTTCCCATTCCGACAATATGGCAAATCGATATCCTGATAAATCATCATTTTTTACTTCCACCGCTTCGGACATTATACCCGACGGGACCGGAAATGAGGCGATTTTGAAATGATATTTCCGTTTCCCACGATCGGTGATATAGAAATCCTTACCGCTTTCCAGCGTACTGTGCGTGAAACTTCCGCCGTCAAAATCATCGTGCATTGGAATTTGTGCTTTGATCTGGTACCGTCCATCGGTTTACTCTGCATCAACGACTACCCGTCCCGGCGGCCGCACGCCCTGCCCTTCTATGCCCTCGAGACGGTCGCCCAATTCCAGACGCATGGAATCCGCCAGGGATGTTAAGCGGTCGACCACCGCCGGATGGTCTGCGGCGACATTGGTTGTCTCCGAAACATCGGTTGAGAGATCGAACAGGGCCAATCCGATCTGCGCATCATAATTGTACTTGCCCGGCGTGCCGTCTTTTCCGGGTTCCCGTCCTTCCATCGTCCGGTAACTATGCGGAAAATGGAGCTTCCATTTGCCGCTACGCATGGCCTGAAGCTCATTTTGCCGGTAGTAGAAAAAATAGGCTTCCTGCTGCGGCTCGTCGGTCTCGCCGGCCATGATGGACCAGATTGAACGGCCGTCGATACCGTGCGCCGGCAACGGTGCATTCAGCAACCCGGCCAGCGTCGGAAAAATATCGATCGTCATTGCCGGCGCCGCTACGACCCGACCCTCCTCCAGTACACCGGGCCACCGTGCCAGAAACGGCACGCGTACCCCGCCCTCAAACGTCGTGCCCTTACCCTCTCGAAGGGGATCGGCCTTGCCTGCATGATTGCCGTAACTGAGCCACGGACCATTGTCGGATGCGAACATCACCAGCGTATTCTCATCCACACCCAGACGTTCGAGCGTCTCGAGAATCCGGCCTACCGACCAGTCGATTTCCACGATCACGTCCCCGTACAAACCAGCACCGCCGGCACCCTTTCGCTCATCCGATACGTAAATAGGCACGTGCGGCATGGGATGGGCGAGATACAGGAAGAACGGGTTACCGGCAGACACCTGGGCTTCGATGAAACCGACGGAGCGATTGGTGAAGTCCGTTGTAAAGCGTGTCTGATCGGTGTTGTATCCGACCACCTCTTCCCCCTCCAGCGTGGGAAGATCTCCCCAGGCATCGGGATTTTCCGGATGGTACGGCCACATGTCATTGGAGTACGGGATGCCGTAGTACTCATCGAATCCATGACGCGTGGGCAGGAATTCAGGATGATGACCCAGATGCCATTTACCGAATATGGCCGTCGTATATCCCTGTGATTTAAACAATTCGGCCAGTGTGACCTCGTCCGGGTGTATGCCGTGGGTATTCGCAGGACCCAACGCACCATGTATGCCGATCCGGTTGGAGTAGCTGCCCGTCAACAGGGCTGCTCTCGAGGCCGAACAAACGGGTTGGTTGACATAAAAATCGGTGAACCGCAGACCCTCATCGGCCATCCGGTCCAGATTCGGAGTCGCATACGCTTCAGCGCCATAGCCGCTCAAATCGGCATAGCCCATATCGTCGACGAATATGAGGACGACATTCGGCGCAGGAGGCCGTTCAACCGAATCGTAGCTCTTTGTACATCCACAAATCAGAACAACAAAAAGGATGAGAATCTTGTCACGCATTGCTCCTGTACTATTGTTTGCAGATCGTCAGAACGGCGGTTTTGGGCAATTTCATCGCCCAAACTAGGGCACGAGCAGGAAAAATGATGATTCTTCGTCCGCGGCAATGCGTGCGCCCGTTTCAAAACGTTTGCGCGTTCAATTCTCGAGCGATTCGCAGTGCGCTTTCGCGGCATCCATGTCCGTTTCAATCGCAGGGGATATCACCTTGTCGATTGTCGTCTCGGTCCCGTCTGCGTCGAAATCATAGCATTTGGCACTTACCCCTCCGGCATAAGCCATCATCTGATCGACTCCACGATAGCGGTCATAATATTCCGCATCCGTGCCGGGAGGCGGCGGCGCTCCCCAGGGCGTCTGGTACCAGTTTCCAAAATCGGGCAACGTGCCCACGCCGGGATGGCCCGTCGCTTCCATGAGTCCCACCAGCCAGTCTCCTTTGCTCGACGGTCCGCCATGGTTTTCCACGATCACGTCCACCTCGCCGGCCTCCGCATAATCCGCCAGCTGAAAAAGACCGTCCGCCATCAGGCGCATCTGCTCATCAGGTGCTCCTTCACTTCTTGCGTTTACACGTATGGAGTGGCAACCCAACGTGGCTGCCATATCCACCCACTTTTTATGCCGGTCCACGGCGTCAAGACGCAGCGCGTTATCCGGGTCACCAAGCCGGCCTGCGTATCGGTTGCCCGATTTATCTCGGCTCTGTTCGTGCAGCGGCCGTTTAAATGAACCTGCGCCTACCAGGGCACTCTTCCGGGTACAAGTATCAGGGGCCGGTTACTATTGACGGCATGCGTTTCTCCATTATAGCGCATCGAGACATTACGATCCGTCTCAACGGCAATAACCGTATTCCCCTCGCGTTGAAGCATGAAACGGCACCGTTCGTCGAATTCGATATCCATTTCGCCGTCGCCGTCGAGGTCCAATGACCTTCCCTCCCCACCTGCCGACGTGAGGCCGACGTATATGTGTCCGTCGACACGTCCCAATGCCGATTCAAAACCGTTTTCGGTTACCACAAAGCTCTCCCGAACGTCGTTCGCCGTCGGTTGACCGGGACTCCGGGGATAGACAAACACATTTTTGGCATCGGCGGTCGACTCGTAGCGTAGCGGGCGTAACCATCCGTATGTGCTTTGAATCAGCGGATCGCCATCGGAAAAAGCCGGGTCGATGTTCAGTCCGATAAAATGCTGGGAATCCCGGTGCTCGTCATAGCGTGTACCGGCAATGCCATCAGCCACACCGGTTTGAAGGGGTCGTCCGTCGTTCTCGAGCAGCGGAATTGTGAGACCGAATGGTTGATCCTGAGGCGACTGCAACGACGTAAACACACCATCGGGCGTAACAATGAAGGAATGTTTGAAAAAGGGGCCTCCCCTTCCCGTCACGTACGAGTAGGTCAAGCTGAATTTGACGAGCAACGGATGGACGAATTCAATCTCCGGCGTTGCCCGATAGTGCGTATGGAGGTCGGCGATACGCACCCATTGTCCATTCTCCAGCCATGTGGGACCAAATGTGACCCCGCTTTCCAGTCGGTAGTCATCGGCCGTTTCACCTGCACCACTACTGAATGAGACCGGCACACCTGCGGTACGGTCATGCTCCCCGTCGGAGGGACCCAACCTCGCATCCCAGCCCACTTTGGCGAAACGCACCACACCGAACGGGGTCCATGACAAGCCGTATTTCGGCACGGATGCACCTCTGAGATTTGCCACAACCTGCATGCCGCCTGCATTTGCGAAAAATGTCGAAAACATGTGGTCCGTTTCGAAGGCATAGCCACCGATTTCGGTGGGAACCGGACGTTCTGCGATGTCGCTTTGGCGCGCCAGATACGCTTCAGCGAGGTGCATGATGAGCGCGCCCGTGTAATTTCCCCACTGGCTGGCAGGTTGGTACCCCACACGTTCAGCTGGATCGAAATGATTTTTCGTGATGAAATATGAGCCATTCCACCCGTCTGCTGTACGCTTCCAGCGCGCGATGCTTTGGAAGGCAAGTGACGCCGCTCTCCGGTACTGTGCCGCCAACAAGCTGTCGCCTGCATCAAGCGAGCGCTCCGCCATGACGTCGAACGCCAGGATTTGCAGGACGTCATTAAAGACGTGGTTGTCGGTACGTCCGTTGGTCGGCGCCTGCCCGTCCGGTGCCTGAAGCAACAGCGCAGTCCGTGAGCCACGATCGACGAACCGCGCAATTTCATATGCCGATGGCCCATCGTAACCTTCCGCAATCAATGCGAGCAAATTCCCCCTGCCGACCGCCTCCACGGCGTGCGATTGCGGATCGCTGCTCCAGTCCTGGTACAAATTCCATTTGTCCGTGGCGATCCGTGTGCGCTGGGTCTGTTGGTGCCATGCCTCCTCGATGAATGCGACCGCGTGCTCCTTGTCGATCAGCCCGGCTTTTGCCCGCATCCATTCGCCTTTCATGGCATATGTTCGCCAGTTATTGATCCGGCCCGTGAAGTTGCGCATTACAACGGAGAGCGGCGTTCTCAGCCTCTCCTTCCAGCGCTCATGTACCGCCTCGTCAACCTGGCCGTGATACAGCTCAAGCGCTTCGACCAGTGGTGCGATAAAGAACTCACCATGAGCGTCAGGAATCTGTTTACTGCCTCCGGCAAACGACTTCGTCGCATGTTCCATGGCGGCGATTCCTATCTCACGCAAACCACCTGCCCGCCCCGCATGCAAAAGCGTACCCACCGCCATCGCGAAATAGGGCGTGCTGTATTGGTGCTCCCGGCCCAGATACGGATCGATCAATGCACCGGTCGAATCCACAAAACTTGCGGCAACCTCGCAGACATCCTCGAGCACATTGAGATAATCGGTTGCCGATACCTGAGTCGGCTGCAAGGGCCGCGCGACGAGGTGGAATGGCAGATCCGGAAGCGTCGACGGTAGATCCTGCGCCGATGTGGCGGAGGAGCCCGCCGCGATCGCGACAAGAAGCAGAATAAAATGATAATAACGCATTAGAGGAATGGATGAACGGGTGAACGGAGGGATGGAGGGATGGAGGGATGGAGGGATGGAGGGATGGAGGGATGGAGGTGCCGCCGGTCGG
>CAZIIP010000251.1:0-5622 GCA_964539455.1 uncultured Rhodothermales bacterium | reverse complement strand
CGACGGCGCACAAATTGAACATGTCTACACCACCGCCGGCCGATACGAGATCGTCCTGGCGGTCACCGACAACACGACCGTCGAAAACAATACGGACTCCGACCGCATTTTTATTGCGGTCAACGACCCGCCGGTTGCACGGGCAGGTGAAGACAAGACGGCAGCGGTGGGAGAAGTGATCTCCTTCGACGCAGATGCCTCCTCAGATAGCGACGGCGCCATTGTGGGTTATAGCTGGGATTTCGGGGACGGCGGGTCAGCCTCCGATGCAAACGCCACGTACGCCTATCGCTCGCCCGGCACCTACACCGTTCGCCTCACGGTGCGCGACAACTCAATTTCGCGCACCGGAATCGGCAGAGATTCGTTTGTCGTGGTTGTCAATAGTCCTCCAATCGCCGCTGCAGGTGAAGACCAATACATCACGGAAAGTGTGGTGTATTTCGACGGTACCGCGTCATCGGACGCCGACGGTGAAGTGTCCACCTACCGCTGGGATTTCGGAGACGGCAACACGGGCTCAGGGCCGCGGCCGAGCCACGTGTACGGCTTGCCGGACACCTATCGTGTACGTCTGGAAGTGCTGGACAACTCCGGAACGATTCGTAACGAAGCCTCGGACGAAATGGTCGTCACAGTCAATGCCGCTCCCGTCGCGGACGCCGGACAGGATCATCTGGTTTCGCCGGGGCAGGAGATTTTGTTCGACGGCGGCTCTTCGGTAGACCTCGATGGATCGCTGGAGACATTCGAGTGGGACTTCGGGGACGGGAACAGGGCATCCGGCATCCGGGCGCGCCATAGCTACGAAAAGCCGGGAACCTATGTCGCACATCTCAACGTTGCCGACGATACGGGACATGAAAGGGCGGTCGACTCTGATGAGGCGGTCGTGGTTGTGAACGCCCGGCCGAATGCCCGTGCAGGCGCCGATATGCTCGTGGCTCCCGACCAGGAGATACAACTCGACGGACGGCAGTCTTTCGACACCGACGGTCAGATCGCTTCTTTTCAGTGGGATATCGACGGCGGCATCGGACAGAGAAACGAAGTGGTAACCACCTTCAGTTATCCGGCTCCCGGACGCTACTCCGCGCAACTCACCGTCGATGACGGTACGGGTACGGACAATGCACAGGACGAGGACCACCTTGACATCCGCGTGAACGCCGCTCCCATCGCCGTAACCGTGCCGGAAATCACCTCTTGCGCCGTGACCATTCCGTTCGACGGCACCACATCGACCGATCCGGACGGCGACCCGCTGACATACGCCTGGGACTTCGGAGACGGCTCGGAGGAACGGTACGGTCCGACGGTTTCCCACACATTCCGGGAAGGGGGTAGCTATCCGGTAACGTTGACCATAGACGACGGCACCGGATTGGACAATTCCCGGCATGCCACCGACCTGTTGGTCTCGATCAACCGAAACCCCCTTGCGGTCGCGGGTCGGGATACCACGGTTTGCGCCGGTGAATACGTGATCTTCGACGGCAGTGCCTCCGCGGACCCTGAAGGAGGATTGCTGAAATATGAATGGGATTTCGGTGACGACACTTCGGAACAGGGTATCAACCCGACCAAAATGTACCGGGACGGGAGCATCTATCCCGTTCGATTGACCGTCCGTGACGACTCCGGAATGATGTGCAACGAAGATGTTGACGAAATGCTGGTTCGGGTCGTCGAATCGCCTATTGCAGAAGCGGGTGACGATCAAACGGTATGTGCCAATATGCCCGTCCTGTTCGACGGATCGGCATCTCGAGACGCGGACGGCGTCGTAAACCGGTTTGCATGGGATTTTGGGGACGGATCTACCGGCGGAGGCGTTGCACCCAGTCACATTTTTACCGAGCCCGGCACCTATCGCGTGCGGCTTACGATCCTGGGCGACCAGGTCGGGCAATGTGACAACGAGGACTCGGACGAAGTCGTCATCACTGTCATGTCCGCCCCGACGGCCTCCTTTTCAGCTCCCGCCAACGTGGCAATCGGTGAGACGGTCACCTTCGACGGCTCGACGTCCAGTTCGGATACGGGAACGGTCGAAGAGTGGGAATGGGATTATGGAGACGGCTCGACCGGAACGGGCGAAACGAGCACGCACCGCTACCAGGCACCCGGCCGGTACGTGGCAACCCTTACGTTGAAGGCCGGTGGCGGCTCAAACGCCTGCGCTGCCGTATCGTCTTCACAATTAATTGTCGTCAATGCACCACCCGTGGCCGATGCCGGAGCGGATCAAGACGCCGCCCCTGATGAAGAGGTGGTCCTGAGCGCCGCCCGTGCGACCGATACCGACGGCGGAATCGCATCGTATGCATGGGATTTCGCCGACGGTTCTACGGGGTCCGGGATGACGGTTCGTCACCGTTTCCGAGAGCCGGGAACGTTTCCGGTCGTTCTCACCGTGACCGACGACGTCAGGCTGAGCAACAGCACCGACCGCGACACGGTAATCGTTCGGGTCAATGCCGCTCCGCGACCGGTGATCACCGTATCGGACAACGTTTGTCCCGGTACCGGCGTATCGTTCGATGCCTCTTCCAGTTCGGACCGCGACGGCGACAGCCTTTCCTATTCGTGGTTTTTCGGAGACGGCTCCTCCTCCAACCTCGTTTCCCCTGTGCACACTTTTGAACAACCCGGAACGTACCAAGTATTGCTTCGGGCCGACGACGGGACGGGTCTTGCGAACCAGATTGCGGAAACCGAGCAGGTCGTCAAAGCCAATATTCAACCCACGGCGGAAGCGGGACCGGATATCCGGACATGCCCTGCCGAACCCGTCACGTTCGACGGGTCCGCTTCCACCGATATGGACGGTGAGATCACCCGCTACTCCTGGGCGTTCGGAGACGGTTCGGAAGATTCAGGAGAATCGGTTGCGCACACCTACCGAACCGCCGGTACGTATGCGTCCATACTGCGCATCACGGACGACTCCGGGACAGCCTGTGGTATGGCACGTGATACGGCTCTGATATGGGTAAATGCCCGGCCGGTTGCCGAAGCCGGACCAGACCGGGAGGCGTTTGTCGGTGGTGCACATGACGCCGTTGTCTTCGACGGAAGCGCATCGACCGACGAGGAGAATATGTCCTTGAAGTACACTTGGGATTTCGGTGACGGCGGGCGTGATTCCGGCAGAATTGTGCGCCACGAGTATACGGACCCCGGTACGTATACCGTCCGGTTGACGGTTTCGGATCCGTCCGGCACTTCCTGTGCCACGGCCACCGACGAAACCACCGTCACCGTACGCTCACGCGAGTAGTTTTACCGTCGAAACCATGCGGATTCCCCTCAGGATCAAAATGATCTTCTTTTCCGTGGTCATTGCCGTGATCCCGCTTTTCATAGCCGGTCGCTCGATGATCCGGATGTCGCAGGACGAGCTGAAGAGCAGCGCCAACGAGGAACTCAGTCGTACCGCGACAAGCCTCGCCACCGCCGTCGACGAGCGGTTCGCGGACGTGTGGGTACGTCCCCTCGAATTGACGCGCAATGCCATCGACAGCGACTATTTGAGCCCGCAGGAGAAATTGTCGATCCTGCAGTCCGCTATTCAAGAGATCGCGGATGTCGTCGCGCTTCAGTTGACGGTCGAAGGCATCGATCCGGCTCTCGTCAGCAAGGAGGCATTTTCTGAACGTCTTTCCGAAGCTGAATTGAACCCTGCGCAGACCTTGCGAACTCCTCCGGAGGGCGTTCCGCTCGGAACCTCGGCTCCATCCATTTCGACGGGCGATCTTGTCTATCTACCCGCGTCTGATAACTGGCTCCTCACAGTTTTTCTCCCGCTCTCGAACGGTCTACTCGGTCGATCGGCTACATTGAGCGCCCGCATCAATCTGGCGCGGTTGCGCACGATGATCGCTGAAGATCCGATGATGGACAAGGGTGCAGTATCCGTTGTCGATCAGGAAGGCAGACGGCTGCTGAGTGACGAGCGCACGTCACTCATGGACCGAGCGATCGTCCGTCAGGCGGTGGAAACGCTCGCTTCCGGCACACGGACGACAACCGTGTTTCCGTATAAACGTGCGAACGAGGAGGCTTATCTGGGTGCCGTGGCTTTTACCACGCGCTTTCCCTGGGCTATTGTCGTGGAAATGGGCGAGGGCGACGCGTATATGGCCGTTGCACAGATGCGCAGGAGCCTCTGGCTCTGGATCCTGCTCGGATTGGCGATCGCCGTTGCGGGCGCACTGTTTGTGGCATTCAGAATCAGCAAACCGATTCTGGCCATAGAACAGGTGACCCACGCAGTGAGCCTCGGTGACCTGAGCGTCCGCGTCGAGGGTGTCAACATGAAAGATGAAATCGGGGATCTTGCCCAACGGGTAAACGAGATGATTCAGGGCCTGATCGAGCGATTCAATCTGTCTAAATTCGTGTCCGGCGGCACACTCGAGGCGGTAAAGGGAGCACAGGACCAGGGCGTAAAACTGGGCGGTGACCGTCGCCGGGTGACCGTGTTGTTTTCGGACATCCGGGGCTTCACTGCGTTTTCCGACAAGGTCGAGCCCGAGGTGGTTGTCGACATGCTCAACACCTACCTGCGTCATCAGGCGCAAATTGTTCGTCAGTTTCAGGGAGACATCGATAAATACGTCGGCGACGAATTGCTTGCCGTTTTCCAAGGTGATGAAATGGCGTTGCATGCCGTGAGATGCGGCATCGCCATCCAGAAAAAAATGGCGGAGTTACTCGTGGAGTATCCCGACTGGAATCTGCATGTGGGCATCGGAATCAATACCGGAGAGGTCGTGATGGGTGCAATGGGGAGTGAAGAACGGATGGACTATACAATTCTCGGCGACACCGTCAATGTGGGGGCACGGCTCTGCTCCAAAGCCGCTCCCAAACAGGTGCTCATCTCCAGCACCACCCAAAGGGAAATTGCCGAGGATCCGGAATTCCAAATCGGGACATTGCCGCCAATTTCCGTAAAGGGGAAACCCCGTCCCCTCGAGGTATACGAGATCCTGAATGCCGTGGGACCGGTGGCTGGGCCGGCGTAGACCGGCTCGGATCGTGCCAAAACCGGCCGGCGTAATCGGAAACCGGGGATCAAGGCAAGAAACCCCGTGACATCACGATCCCCAGCAGGACGGCGACCAGGGAGAGCACAAGGCTGATTCTGCCCGTGAACGAAGATTTGCGCCGCATCCCTGCCGTGTCCGGATCGTCCGGCGCGTTCTCCATGGCCGCCAGCACTTGTTTTCCGCTCTTGCCTCCATGGTACAATCCCAGACCCGCGAGAGCGAGCGCGATAATCAGCTTGGCACCCATGGTGTGGGCGTAGGTGGCCGACCAGAAGGACGCGGAAAACACGCCCATCCCGAAGCCCTTGAAGATCGCATTCGTGAAACCCGTGACGATGAGCACGACAAGCGAAACCGCTCCTACACGGTTGAATGAGGCTGCAGTAGCAGTCATAATCGCACCGGACGCCGCTTTGTCTCGTGACCCGCGCAAAACGGGCAATAGCGTCATCGTGAGGAACAGCATGCCGCCGACCAGGGTGACAGCCGTGAGAATGTGCAAAAAGAGTGCTCATCAGCCATGGTAATTGGATCATATTCTGTTGCCAAATGCATAGTAACTGGT
>CAZIIP010000250.1:0-5637 GCA_964539455.1 uncultured Rhodothermales bacterium | reverse complement strand
CCCAAGCCCTGTTTCTCGCCTACAAGTCGAAAAAATAGGCGGGCTCACCTTACCAGCCGCGTTCCCTGAGCAGTTCGATGAACTCCTCTTTTGGAACGGCCAGCTTTTCCGGATGGACATCCAACCAGTCGAGGAAGTCGGTTTTGATGTCGTCGCTCCAGCGTGTATCGATCTGTCCAGGCGTGTATTTACCCTCCCGCAGTCTCTGGTGACCGAATTCATCCCGCAGGGAGACGATCTCGGACGATATGACCACCTCCTCCGCCAGATGGGCCGGAATAAAGATCACGCCTTCGCGTTTAGCGAGCACGACGTCACCGGGCAAGACCGTGGCGCGTCCGATCCTGACCGGCACGTTGAGTCCGGTAAGCATCATTCCGACGATGTATGAGGGGTCCCATCCGCGGACGAATGCATTGAAACCATCAATTTTCTGCAATCCCTCGAGGTCGCGAAGACCGCCGTCGAATACGACTCCGTTTCCTGAATTGGCGAATATTGAGTTGCCGAGGTTGTCACCGATCAGCGTTCCGTCGATCACCTTGCCGAAGCCGTCTGCGACGTAGACATCGCCTTCCACCAGCGCGTCGATCGGCCAGGAATTGGAAGGACCGATCCGGCCGTTCGCGTGCCCGCGATCGAGAATGCGCTGATTGAGTCCCGGACGGGAGGGCATGTAGTGCGCCGTTACGGCGCGTCCGACGACCGGCACGTCGTCATGAATCATCATCCAGTCCCCCTCGAACTGATTGTGGTAGCCCTCGCCCCGCAGGACGCCCCAGGCCTCCTCGATCGATACATTTTCCATGCGGTCGATAATATCGTTCGGTACGCGCGGACGGCCGTCCGGGAATCGCTCCCCTTCCCACTCGTCGGTCAGGAACTCCATTTCAGATCTGGTGAGCTCCTGGGCGCTTGCCGTCGGAACCGAGAGAAGAATCGCAATGATTGCCGTGACGAGAGTTCTCATGGTGGCGGTCTACATTAGGTATTCGGGGAACGGAAGCCCCCCTGGTTTTCAGTAAGATGACTTCAGCAAAACGGCGGACTCAACTCCATAACCGGTCCCATGACCGGTCTTCATCCCATTCCGGCGTTGGAGCGAAGTAGCTCGAATCTTCGTGAAGGTGCTCACGCACGACCTCTTCATTGAGCTCGACGCCCAGGCCGGGAGCGTTGGGAACGACGGCGAACCCGCCGTCGATGAACGGTTCTTCGGTTGTTACCATGCTCTCCCACCAGTCTACATCTACGGAGTGGTGCTCCAGAGCGACAAAGTTCTGTGTAGCGGCCGCGCAGTGCACGTTGGCCATGAATGAAACGGGTGTCCCGGCAAAGTGCATGGCCATCGCGACGCCGTGCTCTTCGGCATAGTCGCCGATGCGTTTGGTTTCCAGAATGCCGCCCGCGGTAGCCAGATCCGGCTGGATCATGTCCACCGCCCGGGCATCAACGAGCTTTGCAAACGCCTCTCGTCCGAAGATGTCCTCGCCCGTCAGGGTTGGCACGTCGATCGCTTCGGTAATGTCCCGCCACATCTCCGTGTATTGCCAGGGTACCAGATCCTCCAGCCATGCCAGCTGGTATTTTTCCACTGATTTGCCCAGTCGAATGCAGGCGTTCACGCCGAAGTGGCCGAAGTGATCGGCGGCCAGTGGAATCTCGTATCCGACTTCATTGCGCACGGCTTCGACGTACATACCGAGTCGTTCCAGCCCTTTGTCCGTTATCTGGATCCGTGTAAACGGGTGTTTTGTCCATCCGTATGACATGGCCGTATCATCCCACTGGCGTGAGGTATTCCAGTACGGTCCGTTCACGACGGTGTCTTCCTCTCCCCGGAGCAAACCGATTCCGAAATCCATCTTCAGGAACGTAAAGCCACGGTCCACGCGTTCCTTCATCCGCTGACCGTAAACGGTCGGATCATCGGACTGCGTAGTATCGCAGTAAAGGCGAATGCGGTCGCGGTACCGGCCGCCCAGCATTTGGTAGACCGGCACGTCGTAAGCCTTGCCGGCGAGGTCCCACAAGGCCATCTCGACGCCCGAAACGCCACCGCCCTGCCGTCCGTGATGCGCGAATTGTTTGATGCGTTTAAACAGCATCTCCACGTTGCACGGATTTTGCCCGAGCAAACGGCTCTTCAGGAAGAGTGCGTAACGCTCGCTCGCGCCGTCTCTTACCTCACCCAAACCCACGACACCCTGGTTTGTGTCGATACAAATAAGCGGGCATCGCATTGGGACGTCGTCGACGACCGCAACCCGAAGATCGGTGATTTGAAGATCCGACGGACGCGACTGTCTGTTGACATTTCGTGTGGCGTGTGCCACGTCGTCTTCTACACGCCGGAATGACAATCCGGCGGCAAGTCCCCCCATTCCGGCCTTCTTTAGAAAAGATCGCCGGTCGGTTACGGGATGCAGGTCCTTGCCGTTGTCACTTGGAGAGGAGGTGCTCATGTCTACGCAATGATCTTGTTGAAAGGTTGGTGCAGACCCAAACAACGATGTACGGACGATGGAAACAAGCGCCCGGCCTACTGGAATAGCGTTTCCGCCCTTGATACCTTATTCGATATGTGATCCCGTATGCACAGGCATGCAACTTCTCCCTTCCTTGAAAACAAGTCGAACCATGTCGATGCAGGAATCCGCCCGCCTATTCGCATTGCTAATCGCTTCGCTGCTGGTTTCCTGTGGAGGAGAGACACCGCGACCCAATGTGATCCTGGTCCATGTCGATGATCTCGGGTGGGCGGATCTGTCCGTCTACGGGAGCGCCTATCATGAGACGCCGCACATCGACCGGCTGGCAGAGGGGGGCATCCGTTTCACACAGGCATATGCTGCGGCAGCCGTTTGTTCTCCGTCGCGGGCGGCGTTGCTCACGGGACGTTACCCGGCCAGACTCGGAATCACCGACTGGATTCGCGCCCAGTTTCAATCGACGGCCGTGCCACCGGGCGAGATGCCGGAGCCGTTTGTCGCACATCCTTCCCGGAAACTGCGATGCCCGTCTAATTATCCGCGGCTCAAGCTGGAAGAAGTCACTATTGCGGAACTCATGAAGGAGGCCGGGTACACCACTGCGCATATCGGGAAATGGCATCTGGGAACGGAGGAGTGGTATCCTGATGATCAGGGATTCGACGAGAACTACGGTGGGTGCGACTACGGTCAGCCCCCTTCGTATTTCGATCCATACTACCGGGAAGGCCACGGAACCATCCCGACCCTTCCCGGCCGAAAGGAGGGTGAATACCTCACGGATCGCGAAGCCGACGAAGCGGTGGGTTTTATCACCAAAAATGCTGACAGGCCGTTTTTTCTTTATCTCGCGCACTATGCCGTTCACACGCCGATCCAGGCCAAGCCTGATGTGGAGGCGTACTACGAAGGCAAACCGAAAACACATCAGGATAACGCTGCATACGCCGCCATGGTGCAGAGCGTGGACGATGCGATGGGACGGGTGCTGGCCGCACTGGATTCCCTTGGGCTATCGGACGATACACTGATTCTATTCACGTCCGACAACGGCGGGCTTGAGCGGGTAACCGACAACGCACCGTTGCGTGACGGCAAGGGATCGCCGTACGAGGGTGGCATCCGTGTGCCGCTGATCGCGCGCTATCCGGGTGTCATCGAAGAAGGCGGGGAGTCGGCCTTTCCGGCTTCCTCCATCGATTATCTGCCAACCCTTGTGGACCTCTTGTCTTTAAACCCGCCGGACGCGGTGATTGACGGAACCAGTCTCGCTCCAATACTCGCCGGCGGTACCCGTCCGGGCCGGCAGCAGCTATTGTGGCATTTCCCTCATTACCGCGGTCAGCAAGTCGGACCCTACAGCATCCTCAGGAGTGGCGACTGGAAGATGATCCGATTCTACGATGCGGAGCCATGGGGCGTAGATCGAATCGAGTTGTTCGATCTTGAGGCCGATCCGTACGAAACGACCAACGTGGCCGATGTGCATCGCGATCTCGTGTCCGAGCTTGAAGTGCAGCTCGATAGCTTGTTGGAGAACATGGGGGCCCGCATGCCGGAGCCCAATCCGGACTATGAACTTTCGGAAGAGCCGACCTGACGAGCGAATCAGGTGCCTCGACCGGGTAGCCAGGTGGGTAAGAAGCGGCGCCAGCGGCGTTTCTTGAGCATATCGAGCACGACGGCACCCAGAATGACGAAGCCCAGGACCACCTTCTGGGTGTAGCTCTCCACGCCGGTCAGGTTCATACCGTTCTGGATGACGCCGATGATGAATGCGCCGATGAGAGTACCGAGCACCCGGCCTTCGCCGCCGAACAGACTGGTGCCGCCAATTACGACGGCAGCGATGACATACAATTCGTACATCAGCCCATAGGTTGGTGCGCCGCTCTTGAGCTGCGAGGCGAGCACGACGCCCCCGAGTCCGGAAAGTGCGCCGCAAACGGCGTACACGAAGAGCAAGATGAGGCCGACGCGGATGCCCGACAACCGGGCGGCCTCGGGATTGCCGCCAACGGCATAGATATATCTGCCGAGCGTTGTGCGGGTCATGACGATGTGCGCAATTCCATAGATAATGACCATCAAAACGACGGCATTGGGAACGGAAAACAGATCGGTGCCACGACCCAACCACACGAATCCGTCCGGAATCTCGTAGATGGACTCTCCTCCGGAAATGATATAGGCAAAGCCGCTCGCAATCTGCATCACCCCAAGCGTGGCGATAAAAGGCGGAATCTTGAACACCGTTATGGTCACTCCTGAAAACAGGCCGATTCCAGCGCACGCGAGAATGGCGCCCAGCGAGGCGAGGAGCATGTCGCCTGTGGTTGCCTCCAGCGCCCCGAGGCGCTGAATGAGCCATGCCGCGGCGACGGCGGAGAATGCCACAAGGCTCCCGACCGAGAGGTCAATACCGGCGGTGATAATGACCATCGTCATGCCGACCGCGATAATGGCGATGACGACGATTTGGTTGGCCACATTCCGGAGATTGTCCGCGAGCAGAAAAGTCGGCCAGCGGTAGCTTTCCGGCGTGACGACCGGAAGTGCAGACAGGGTGGGGGAGTTGCCGAGCAGATTGTTCACCACGGTAGCGTACTCGCTGGTGGTCACGACTGCCGTCCAGTTGGCTGTTGCGGGCCCGAGTGCCTCCAGCTCCCGTCTAATATCCGAGGGTTCACCGGAAATGGTCCGTATCTCGCGTTCTCCGGCTTCCCACGCCTGAAAGAACGAAGAAAAGCGCCGGTCAACCGGGGTGTTTTTTATGATGACCAGAATGGGTACGCCGGCATGCGAGCTTTCGAGTTGTTTCAGCACGCTTTCGGCAGCGTCCCTGCCGCGAGGTGTCTGCTCGGTAAGGGTTGCGAACGCGTAAAAAGCACACAACAGGATGAGCACGCCGAACATACCGTAATCGGAGGCGAGTCGTCCGATGGCGGCTTTCGTGTTTCGCTGGTTGGTGGATGAGGGTGGAGGCATGCAGAACGTGTTCGGTCAGTCAGGCGGCTGTTCGTGTGAATCGCGTCGCAAGTGTAAGAATATCTTCCTGATCCGCGGAGGCGACGTTGTCGATTTCCCCGCTGATGCGTCCCTGGCACATGACCGCTACTCGATCACTCATGCCGAGTATCTCCGG
>CAZIIP010000249.1:0-5667 GCA_964539455.1 uncultured Rhodothermales bacterium | reverse complement strand
GTTCAGAAGCTGATCAGGCTACACCACCGGCCGGTGGCACTCGTTGACGAATCCGTATCCGATTCGGCGTTACGCCGCCTGTTGTTCGAGGCCGGTGATCTTATCGACGATCTGATGCTGTTGGTACGCGCAGACATCACCTCCCGCAATCCCCGCCGTGTACGGCGGTACCTGCGGCAGTTCGATCGCGTGGAAGAGAAAATGGCGGAAGTCGAGGAAAAAGACCGGATGCGCAACTTTCAGCCTCCGGTTGACGGAGAAGAAATCATGGACGAGCTCGGTCTCGAAGAAGGCATCGCCGTCGGTATTATTAAGGAACAACTCCGCGAGGCCATCCTGGAAGGCAACATTCCCAATGAGCATGATGCCGCCCACACTTTGATGATGGAAATAAAGGACGAGGCCATCCGCCGCGGCGTGCTCTTCGAGGAAATTGTGCGCTCGCTCGAACCCCGCGAACGACGGGCGATGGGCGCAATAAAAGAGGTTCTGTTCCACGGCAAGGTCCCCGATGATCACACGGAGGCGATCGCCTTCCTGCAGCACACCGCAAGGTCCGCCCTGGAAAAGACCGACGAGACCGGCTCACCCGCAAGCCGTGGGTAGCCAACCGTGAGACAAACACAACATATTGCCACACTGAACCGGATAAAAATCGATTCATCATGCCCGATTCGCAACGCGTAGGTATCCTTACCGGCGGAGGAGATTGTCCCGGACTCAATGCCGTTATCCGTGCCGTAACCAAAAGCCTAATCCTGCAACATCATGCGGAGGTCTACGGCTTCGAAGACGGCTACCTCGGTCTGGTCGAAAACAACTACCACCGGCTGGCCTATCGAGATGCCAGTGGCATCCTTACGCAAGGCGGAACGATTCTGGGGACCAGCAACAAGGCGAATCCTTTCAGTTATTACCTGAGAGATGGCGCGGACGCCTCCGACGACGCCGTCGAGAACGTGAAACAACTCGGTCTGGATGCCGTGGTCGCCATCGGCGGCGACGGGACGATGTCGATCGCTCACCGCCTGCAGCAGAAGGGCATCAATCTGGTAGGCGTGCCGAAAACGATCGACAACGATATCGTGGGCACCGAAAGAACCTTCGGCTATGACACGGCAGTCGCGATTGCCACCGAAGCCATCGATCGGCTACACACCACGGCGCAAAGCCATCACAGGGTGATGATTCTGGAGACGATGGGGCGCTACGCCGGATGGATCGCCCTTCATGCCGGGCTTTCAAGCGGCGCCGACGTCATTCTCATACCCGAGTTTGAATACGACGTCGCGGTGGTCGCGGAAGTTTGCAGAAAGCGGGAGGATGGTGGACAGCGGTTCACGATTATTTCCATTGCCGAAGGAGCCAAACCGATCGGTGGTGAAATGGCCATTCGCGAAATCGTTGAATCGAGCCCGGATCCGGTCCGTCTAGGAGGTGCCAGCAACGTGCTTGCCGAGCAACTTGAAAAACATCTTGATAGCGCGATTCGTACAACGATACTCGGACACGTGCAACGAGGCGGTGCACCTACACCGTTCGATCGTGCGTTGGCTACAGGGTTTGGGGTTTATGCAGCGGAAATGGCCGTCCAAAAAAAGTTCGGCAACATGGTCGCGTTACAGAACAACGAGCTCGTACAGGTCCCCCTCGAGACGGTCGCCAATCGAACCCGGACCGTCCCACACGAGCACACGCTTGTTCGTGCGGCACTCGGAGTGGGTACTTCGTTCGGCGTACCCGATTTTGAAAGCAGGTATAACGTATCGTAATGGATCTATACAGATGAACGTTTTTGTCACCGGCGCTTCGGGCTTTATCGGATCGTACGTGGTGCGGACCTTGCTGGAAGCCGACCATTCCGTTCGCGCACTCTATCGCAAACCACCTCAGGCCGACCTACCGGAAGGCTTATCCCATGTGGTCGGATCGGTCACCGATCCGACCTCCCTGGAAGGTTTGACCGAGGGGTGTCAGGCCGTTGTCAACCTGGTCGGCATCATCGAAGAAATGCCGGAGAAAGGCATCACGTTCGATGCCCTGCATGACAAAGCCACGGGACACGTCATTGCCGAGGCCCGGCGATCGGGAGTGGCGACGTTCGTCCAGATGAGTGCCAATGGGGCCAGGGAAAACGGCGTGTCGGCATACCAGACCTCCAAATGGCGAGCGGAACAACGCGTGACCAACGCAGGCTTCGAAAGATGGACGATCTTTCGTCCATCCCTGGTTTTCGGTGACCCCGGCCCGGGAAAAAAGGAGTTCGCCGTGGATCTCGCCAAAAAACTCATCAAGCCGTTTCCGGTCCTGCCCATTTTCGGAGACGGTCAGTACCGGATGCAGCCGATTCACGTGATGGATATTGCTTCCGCTATTGCGGACGCGGTAAGCCGGAGCACGGCCGGCGGTCGCACCTACGGTGTCGGCGGGCGGGAGGCTCTTCCTTATGTGGAGATTGTGGATCGTATTACGGCCGGACTCGGACTGAAGCCCAAGCCCAAGCTCCACCAACCGATCTGGCTGGCCCGGCCCGTCATTCGCTCCGTCGGCAGTCTTGGCCTCCTTCCCATATCGATCGACCAGTTCGAGATGCTGATCGAAGGCAACACGTGTGACACCGAGGCTTTTTACGCCGATTTCGAGGTTCGGGAGATCCCGTTCAGTGTAGAAGAACTGGCTTACGTAGGCCTCCGTGCCGGGTAGTTCTTCAGTGGACGGGTTGTTGTAAGGTAGCCGCGTGTTGCTTTTCTTCCGACACCCGGCGACATCAGCACACCGCCAGTCCAAATGCCCGCGTCCACGAGCCGAGCCGATTCATTCGTTGCGCGCATCGAGCAACTCTCCGACAGGATCGGACGCGTACTCTATTGGCTCACCCTGGTGATGGTGCTCATCGGCTCGTTCAACGCAATCGTACGTTATATCGGCAGGTTCATCGGCTCGGACCTGAGTTCGAATGCCTACATTGAACTACAGTGGTACCTTTTCAGTCTTCTCTTCTTGCTGGGAGCTGCCTATACGCTCAAGGAAGACGCGCACGTTCGCGTCGACGTTCTCTATGCACGCCTTTCCGAACGCGGCAAGGCCTGGATTAATTTTCTGGGTACGATTTTGTTTCTCTTGCCGTTTTGCGCTCTCATGATCTGGGTATCATGGTCGTCTGTGCAGAGCTCCTGGGCCGTAATGGAGATGTCGCCCGATCCGGGCGGTTTGCCCAGGTATCCCATCAAAACCGTCATCCCGCTGGGTTTTGCGCTGCTTATCCTCCAGGGTCTGGCACATGCGGTTAGATACGGGACCATCCTGTTCGGCCGGAAAGCATCGCATTCAGAGGCGGCGTCCGGGGAGGAGGCCACATGAGTGCCGATTTCCTCGGGCCGCTCATGTTCGCCGTAGCCTTGATCCTGATTTTCAGTGGCTACCCGGTGGCGTTCTCTCTCAGCGGTACGGCACTCATTTTCGCCGTCATCGGAGTGAGCACCGGCTACTTCGAGTGGAGTCTGCTGTTTGCGCTCCCGGAACGCACGTTCGGCGTAATGGCCAACTATGTGCTGCTGGCCGTACCCTTTTTCATCTTCATGGGGACCATGCTGGAGAAGTCGCGGCTGGCCGAGGATCTGCTTCGGACAATCGGGCTGCTGTTTGGGAGACTGCGCGGCGGATTGGCGCTTGCGGTGGTATTTGTCGGTGCACTGCTTGCGGCCGCCACCGGCGTGGTAGGCGCCTCCGTTGTGGCAATGGGCATGATCTCGCTGCCTGTCATGCTGCGATACAACTATTCGAAAGAGCTTTCCACGGGCGTAATTACCGCTGCGGGCACCTTGGGACAGATTATCCCCCCCAGCGTTGTGCTGGTCGTCCTCGGTGACCAACTGGGCGTCTCGGTGGGTGATCTCTTCATGGGCGCACTCATTCCGGGACTGATCCTTGCCGGTCTCTACGCGGTCTATGTCGTTATCGCTGCGATCTTCAATCCGTCCTCGGCCCCGGCACTTCCCGCCGAGGAGCGTGATCAGCCGGCAATGCAGCTCATGCGCCAGGTGTTCTTCGTCATGTTGCCGCCGCTTGTACTCATTCTGGTGGTGCTGGGCAGCATTTTCCTGGGTGTCGCAACACCGACCGAGGCAGGCGCCCTCGGTGCACTCGGCGCGATTGTACTTGCGCTGGCCAACCGGCGCCTGTCGTTCGCTGCGTTGCGCGATACGATGGACGACACCGCGAAACTGACCTCCATGGTCATGTTTCTGCTGATCGGTTCCACGGCGTTCGGCCTCGTTTTCAGGGGACTGTACGGAGACGTCTGGATCGAGGAATTGCTGACCAATCTTCCAGGAGGGAAGGTCGGCTTGCTCATCGTCGCCAACCTCGTGATTTTCATCCTGGGCTTCTTCATTGACTTCTTCGAGATCGCCTTTATCATCCTGCCGCTGATCGTGCCGGCCGCCTCTTTGCTTGGTATCGACCTCGTGTGGTTCGGTGTGATGGTCGGAATGAATCTCCAGACCTCCTTCCTCACGCCTCCGTTCGGCTTCGCCCTGTTTTATCTGCGCGGTGTGGCGCCGCCGGAGGTCAAAACGACACAGATCTACCGCGGCGTAATCCCCTTTATCGGCATACAGATCATCGGGCTGATCCTCATCATCCTCTGGCCGGAGCTGGTCACGGGTCTCATCCGCTGAACGACCGCCACCGCGCCCGACGCGTTTCATCGCACCCGATTAAACCGAAATGCCTTGATCATCCAATCGGGCAACGGTTTCTCCGGTGGCCGCTTTTCGAGATTCAGATACCATCCCAGCTTTTTCAGGAGCGGCACCCTGTGGGTCTCCACAAATTCGACAAGCGTGCCGTCGGGATCCTCGATGTAGGCAAACCGGCCACCCGCCTCACCCATATCGAAGGTCTCCCGGCTGTCAATGGTAAACGCAAAACCCGCGCGCTCACAGATGCGCTTCAGGGCATCCATTCCCCGTACGTCAAAACAGAGGTGGATGAAGCCCAAATCTCCCCAAAACCGATTGTCGAATATCGGCCGCCCACCTTCGTCCATTGCTTTGACCAGTTCGAGACGGCTCGGCCCGAAGAGACGGGAAAAGGGCCCATTTCTTTCTTCAGTATGGGCAAGAAGGACGCGGCGGTACCGCCCCTTTCCGCCGTCGATCTGTTGCCAGTCGTCAAATACGTCCGTCGTATCGGACAGCACCGTGTCGTATCCCAGCACGTCGCGGTAGAGTTCCAGTGCCCGCCCGATGTCCGAGACCCCGATCAAACACCCGGAGGGACCACCGGTGCCGGCGGATTCCTTGCCGAACCATCCGCTTCCCTCCACCACGTCGAACCTGTTCCCGTACGGATCCTTCATGAGGAAATGTGGCATGCCCGTCGGATCCTCACCCAGTTGACCGATGCGACTTCCTTCCGAGGCAACCATTTCCGCATGCAGGGCCTGTACATCGCGGGCTTTGATGCGCGTAGCGAATATTCCAAGATCGCCCAAGCGAACATCAAATGGTGCGGGCAGGGGCTCCCGGCTGGTGTACTGCCAGATTTCCATGCCTCCGCCGCCATTCAGATTCAACGCCAGCACCGCATCTCTGCTCTGCACTTCTCCACCGGTATAGCGCGTCATCAATGGCGCCTCGGCCGCTTCCCGGAGATTGTGAACCG
>CAZIIP010000248.1:0-5711 GCA_964539455.1 uncultured Rhodothermales bacterium | reverse complement strand
GATCCGCATTTCGGCGTTTCGCTCGAAAAAATCAAAAACGCCTGGCCGGAATTTACGACCAGTGTCATCGACGACCGCATTCACGTAGGTGCCATGCTGCAACATGCCGTACCGGCCGGCATCGACCAAGATGAATTGCAGATTGCCGTGCCGGACGATTTTCATAAGCGGCTGCTCGCCAATCAGCGTACCTATCTCGAGAAGCGGTTTGCCGGTATCGTCGATGTGGAACAGGAATTGCAGTTTCAATTTGTAATCAACGACAAGCTGTCAGATCTGAAAACCCTGGCTGATGCGGACGATTTCGACCCGTTTGAGCACCTCAAGGGACTCCGTCAGGAAAATCCCATCATACGGGCGATATTCGACCAGTTCGGCGGAGAGCCAGTCTGGTAAAGCGGATGGTTTTCGAACCTGAAAGCGTAAAACACAGGAGCAGAGGAATGGACTTGAATATGGGAGACCTGTTCGGCAAAATGGCCGAGATGCAACAGCGGGTGGCCGAGGTTCAGGAAGAACTGGCCAGGAAGACCGTTACCGTGGAAGCGGGGGGCGGTATGGTGAAGGTAACGGCCAACGGTGCCATGCGGATTACCGCCCTGAAACTCGATTCGGAAGTTATCGATTCAGAAGAACAGGAGCTCCTGGAGGACCTGATCGTTGCGGGCATCAACAAGGCCCTCGAAGCTGCTGCCGAAATGGCACGAACCGAAATGCAGCAGGCGGCGGGCGGGATGCTGCCGCCTGGATTCGACTTGAGCAGCCTCGGTATGTAACCCGATGACCGAACTTCGTCCCCGTGCCGTGGTTTTCGACCTCGGTGGCGTATTGCTCGACTGGAATCCCAGGTACCTCTACCGGACCATCTTTCCCGACAATGAGGAAGAGATGGAGTGGTTTCTTGGAAATGTCTGTACGCAGGACTGGAATGCGACACACGATGAGGGCAGGCCGTTCTCCGACGGAATCGCCGAATTGACGCAATCGTTTCCCGAATATGCAAACGAGATCGCAGCCTACCGTGAACGCTGGCCTGAAATGCTCGGCGGGAGCATCGAGGAGACGGTCGCCATGCTGGAAAAGTTGAGCGATGAGGGCGTTCCGCTGTATGCATTGTCCAACTGGTCGTCTGAGACCTTCCAATACGCAGCATCGTATCCCTTTATGTCACGATTCGACGGACAGGTCGTGTCCGGTTTTGAAGGCGTAAAAAAACCCGATGCACGCATCTTCGAGATCCTCATCGACCGCTACGAGTTGGATCCGGGTGCGACGTTCTTTATCGACGACGTAGTAGAAAATGTCGAAGCGGCACGTGCGCTCGGCATCCTCGCGCACCACTTTCGTTCACCCGACGCCCTCGATGACGAACTGCGGCAACTCGGACTGCTGCAGCCTGCGTAGCAGGGCAGGCATCGTCGAGCATTGTCACAGGCGGCGCCGTCAATTACACGCACTATGTTTGTCACATCGGAAGCGGTCGAAACCCTGATAGAACAATTCTCCAAGTTGCCGACGATCGGACGAAAGACGGCCCGGCGGCTTACCGCTTACGTCCTGAAGATGCCACGCGAAGAGGTGGAGATGCTCGCCCGGGCGCTTGTTCAGGTGAAGGAGCGCGTCCGTTACTGTTCGGTCTGTTTCAACATTACCGACAGCGATCCGTGTCCCATTTGCCGATCGCCGAAACGCGACAAGTCGCTTGTTTGCGTGGTGGAAGAGCCCAACGACGTCATGGCGCTCGAGCGAACCAATGAATTCAATGGAACCTATCATGTGCTCGGCGGAGCGATTTCTCCGCTCGACGGCATCGGTCCGGACGATTTGAAAATCCGGGAACTGGTTGCCAGGGTCGCCGGAAAAAGCGAAGGCGGAGATCCGGAAGATCAGGCGGTCGAGGAAGTGATCCTCGCAGTCAATCCCAATGTCGAGGGGGATACCACGGCGCACTATATAACCCAGTTGCTCGAGCCATTCGGCATTCGCGTAAGCAGGATTGCACGTGGACTGCCGATAGGAGGCGATCTTGAATTTGCGGACGATGCGACGCTATCGCGGGCTTTGGAAGGCCGAAGTACCGTATAGACGCCGCTACCCGCATAGACGCCGCTACCGAAGACCCCATGCTGTCAAGGCGCTCCAGCATTCTTCTGCTCATCGCAGTGTTGGCGGTACTTGCCGGGTACGTCGTCTATCCGAGTCTCCAGACGTTTGCCGAAGGCCTGCACATCGACAACTACCGGCGTCTCTTCGCCGGATGGCGGTCTGCCGGCGTCCGCGGTCTCGTCAACTCGGTAGGCATCTCGATCGCTTCCGTCGCCGGAGCGGGACTCGTCGGTACCGGTCTGGCTCTTCTTTTCTATCGGTACACGTTCCCGTTGAGACGCCTTCTACAAGTCATGGCGGTGATCCCGTTGGCCCTTCCGCCGCTGGTGGGGGTTTTGGCGTTCCTCTTTCTCTACGGTGAGACGGGCATTCTGCCCCGCGCGTTGCAGGCACTTTTAGGACTCGATCGCCCCCCATTCTCTTTTGAAGGTCTTTCTGCCGTATGGCTTGTGCACATCTACACGATGTATGTGTATTTCTACCTGTTCTGCACGGCGTCATTGAAGCAGCTTGACAAGAGTGTGCTCGAGGCGGCCACGGACCTGGGAGCGCGCGGCGGCCAGCTGTACCTTCACATCCTGCTGCCGCTGCTCCGACCTTCGATGGTGGCCGCAGGTCTGCTGGTCTTCATGATATCGATGGCCAGTTTCACCGCACCGCTCCTGTTTGCCGGCACCGAGCCATTCATGACGCTTCAGATCTATAATTACAAAACCAATGGCGACATGGCACTCTCGGCAACGGTTTCGACCGTGCTGACCGGCATCTGTCTGGTGTTTCTGTTTCTGATGGAAATTCGCCGGACGGAGCATCGGACTACCGCCTCCAAAGGGATGGCTCCGGCGCCTTTACCTGTCAGATCCGGGTGGAAAAGGATCGCCGTCGGTGCGTTCTCGGCCGTGATCATTCTTTTGTTGCTCCTGCCGATCTGCACGATCGTGTTGATTTCGTTTGCGCAGGAAGGCAGTTGGACGGTACAAATACTTCCAGGAGCGTACACGCTTTCTAACTATGCTGCGCTGCTGTCAGATCCGGACGTGTTCGGACCGATCCGCAACAGCCTGGCGATGACCACCGTCGCGACGGCGGGCAATCTGGTATTCGGCGTGGCGGCCGCACTTATCATCACCAAAAGCGGTCTTCCGGGTCGGGGCTTCGTGCGCGTCCTGTCCGTTCTGCCCTTCGCCATTCCGGGAACGGTTATCGCCGTCAACCTGCTGCTCACGTTTAACGAGGCGTCGGTGCTGTCACTGGGACAGATCCTCGTCGGAACGTACTGGATTTTGCCGCTGGCCTATTTCGTGAGGCATATCCCGCTGGTTGTCCGGTCCACAAAGGCTTCGCTCGAGTCACTCGACGATCGGCTTGCCGAGGCTTCCGCCGATCTCGGTGCAGGCACCTGGGGCACGTTGCGGCGCGTGGTACTACCCATCATCATGCCGGGAATTGTGGCTGGTGGTCTTCTAACCTTCGTGACCGGTTTGGGAGAATTCGTGTCGTCGATTATGCTGTATATCTACGACAACCGGCCCATCAGTGTCGAAATCCTGTCGCAGCTACGGCTCTACGAATTTGGATCGGCAGCCGCGTACAGTGTCTTTCTGATTCTTCTTATCACGGGTGCGGCACTGGTGGCCCAGCGGCTGGGCTCCGGGGGAGCGCTTGTTGCGGAGTAGCCTCCCTTGCTCCTTAACGGGTCAATCTTTCGGCCAACAAGCCGAATTGTTCCGCCGTGCGTTCCAGTCGATCCGGTGTGATGAGAAAAGCACCGGACAGACGCGTGTCGCGCATGTCATCCGATGCTCCAGGTCGCGTAAGCGCCACTTCCAACCGGATCTGTGAGTCGTGGACCGGAGAGATGCTCAGGGTGCAACGCGCCGGTGTTTCCGCTTGCAGATCCGCCGAATCGGATGTGTCTTCCGTGAAACCGCGGATGGAACGGCAAAACGCCACTGTGTCTTCTACCGGGAATTCGACCTCCAGGGACCCGGTGAACCCCTGCAGGGAGAGGTGGATGAAGCAGTCGGCTATGCGCCGGGTCTCGTCGTTTCGTACCTCAATAATCTCTATGTCCAGCTTGTCGCTGCCGGATGAGCAAACGAGGTCGTTTTGTGGTTGCTACGGAGTTATGGTTGCGGGATGACGGCTGCGTGAGGGGCGACACGACGTCCGGGTCATCGCGTGGCGTTTGAAGAGAAGTGAAACGACGCATGACGGGTCTACGTGTCGTCATCTTCGTGGTGAAAGTCAGGTAATGCCGATTTCGGAGGCTCAAAGCAGTTCCTGCAACGGGGCTCGTAAAGCTCTTTCGACCCAAGAAGTACGCGGCGCTGTTTCCGGACAATTCGTTGGGAGTGATTCGCGGGCGCTCCGCACATGACACACACGGCATGGAGCTTCGTAACATACTCGGCAACCGCCATGAGCTGCGGGATCGGTTCGAACGGCATGCCCCTGAAATCCTGATCCAGCCCGGCCACGATTACGCGCCGTCCCGATCGCGCCAGCTCCTGGCACACGGCCACCAGCTCCATTCCAAAAAACTGCGCCTCGTCAATGCCGACGACATCTGCATTTCCCGCCATGAGCAGTATTTGTTCACCTGTGTGTACGACGGTAGACGGCAGTGCATTCTCGTCGTGTGATACGACGGCGTCTGGATCGAACCGGGTATCGACCGCCGGCTTGAAAATGCATATGGTCTGTTTGGCGAAACTCGCACGTTTGAGCCGGCGGATGAGTTCTTCCGTCTTGCCGCTGAACATCGAGCCGCAAATCAGCTCGATCCATCCGATTCCTTGTCTATGCAGAATGAAGGGCTCCAAGAAAACGAGAATCAGGTGTTTGGCGCGGGACCGGAAGCTCCGGAAGATACCAACAGGGGTATCGCCTGCAGACCGGTACCAAATATCATATGTATTCGATGGCATCGTTCCGGATCCAGCCGGTCACACCATTGGGCAACCTGATTTCGACCCACTTCTCACCGGTTTGAAGGGGGGTAACTACAAGTCCCTCGTGAACGATTACGAGCGGATCGCTTTCGCTCTCGGGGGTAGCAAACACCTCGGCACTTGTGTCCAGCACGACTGCCTCACGGATACTAGCGGTGTCGTATGAAGCAAAGATACCGGCAGCGAGCAGCATGCTGCCCGTGGCCAGGCCGACGACGAGACCCCTTCTGAGCCAGTCGTTGCGCGTGCCTTGATAGATGCGCTGCGCGGCGAGTCCGATGCCGAACAGATAGAACAGCAGTCCGACGGCAAACAACCCGCCGGGCCGAACGATGGCGACAACCCACCGCCAGGCGCTCACCCATATGGGATCCGGGATATGGCTGAACCGATCCTCCGTACGCTCGCGGGCTACGGTGAGACTGTGGCGGATGTGATCGTTTCGAGGATCGAGCCGGAGTGCCCGTTCATAATACAAGATGGCACGCCCGAGTTGATTCAGCCGGAAATATGTGTTGCCGATGTTGTAATACAGTGCGCTGCTCAGCTCGCCGGAGGCCTCCGCCTCCTGAAAGGCCGCCAGCGCCGCGCCATAGTCCTCCTGCTCGTACAACCGAACGCCTTCGTCGAACGCCACAAGGGTAGTATCGC
>CAZIIP010000247.1:0-5712 GCA_964539455.1 uncultured Rhodothermales bacterium | reverse complement strand
AGGAAACTAAGGACGCCGGGGTAGAACGAAAAGCAGGAAGTCGCTGCGTATCCAGCGGCACTTGAGCTTGGTAAAAAACGCAAAAGATGTCGGACAAAATAAACGTAGGTATTGCATTTGGTGGCGTTTCGGTGGAGCATGAGGTGTCGGTCATCACAGGCCTTCAGGCGGCGGCGGCGCTCGATGAATCCCGTTATGAACCCATACCACTCTACATTTCGAAACATGGCGTCTGGTACACGGGTGCCCATCTACTCGATGTGAAAGCCTATCAATCGCTTGACGGTGTACTTGCCGAGGCGGAGCCTGCCGTGCTCGTCCCTTCCGCTGCCGGCAAAGCCGAAATTTTGCTTGGAGACGAGTCGTTTTTTGGCAAAAGAAGGCGCCGGCGTATCGATGTGCTTTTTATCGGACTGCACGGTGCGGAGGGAGAAAATGGTGCGCTTCAGGGCCTGTGCGAAACATACAACATCCCCTATACCGGTTCGGGAGTGATGGGGTCGGCGGTGGGTATGGACAAGGTGGTTTCAAAACAACTGGCACGCGATGCCGGCATACCGGTAGTTGCCTTTGTCGAAATACGCCAGGCAGACTGGATCGGCGCCGAGGAGGGAATGCTTGATCGGTGTGAGGCGAAGCTGGGATTCCCGGTAATTGTGAAGCCGGCGCGCCTGGGGTCTTCGGTGGGCATCAAACGAGCGGAAAGTCGTGAGGAACTGGACACTGCCGTCGAAGATGCGTTTGGGTACGATGACAAAGTGATCGTCGAAGAGGCCGTTTCGAATCTCAGGGAGATCAACTGCGCCGTTCTCGGCAGTCCGGACAACGTGCTGGTCTCCGTGCTCGAAGAGCCTGTTCGCTCTTCCGATGCCGCGCTTCTTTCCTATGAAGAAAAATACACTCGGGAGGAGGAGGCCAAAGGAACCGGTGGCGCAAAGGGGCAACAAGGAGAAGGAATGGCGTCGATGGACCGCATCATTCCGGCAAGATTGGAAGACGAGATGACGAAGAGCATTCGGCGTCTCGCTGCCAAGGTGTTTAAAGCCTTCGAATGTGCGGGTGTGGCAAGGATTGATTGGATGATCAACGACGGCACCAAGGATCTTTATTTCAATGAAATCAATACGATACCGGGTTCCCTTTCGTTTTATCTCATGGAGCCGACAGGAGTGTCCTTCCAGGATCTGGTAAGCCGGATGATTGATTTGGCAATCGACAGAAAGCGGCAAAAAAACGCAAAAACACGGTCGTATGAGACCAACCTGTTGGCCCTGAAAAGCATCGGAGGTGCAAAAAGCGTCAAATGAGCCGATCGCTAGCCTTCCGTTGCGACCAGCGCCGAGGCGATCTCTGCGGCGATGCGCGCATTGTTCTCCAGTAGCGCCAGATTGGCTTCAAGTGTTCTACCGTCAGAGTGTTTGGTGAGGTAGTCGAGCAAAAACGGTGTGAGTGCTGCCGCAGAGACGTTGGACATGTCTGCCGCCCGGTGAGCGGCTGCAATAAGTGACTCAAGATCATCTGCCGGGAGTGCGGCCGCTGAGGGCACCGGTACGCAAACGAGGATCGCCGACGTGATTCCGAGGGCGTCACGCGTTTTGACGATATCGGCAATTTCCGAAACTGAATCGCAGCGCTCGTCCACGTCCAGCGCACTCTCCCTCGTATAAAACGCCGGAAACCGGTCGGTCCGGTAACCGATGACCGTTACCCCGTGGGTCTCGAGAGCCTCACGGGTGCCGCGCAGATCGAGTATGGTCTTTGCTCCCGAGCAAACAAGCGTTGCAGGCGTTTCGCCAAGTGCAACAATATCGGCGCTGACATCAAAACGATCGCCGCGGTGCACGCCTCCAATGCCGCCCGTAACAGAAACGTCAATACCGGCGCGCTTGGCGCACCAGATTGTGGAGGCAACGGTTGTAGCGCCGATCGCACCGGACGCGATGACACGACTGATGTCTTTCATGGAGGTTTTCTCGACCCGATCGGCCGAAACGATCCGGGACACCTGCGCTCGCGTCAGACCGATGGAGAGTTTGCCGTCGAGGAGTGCAATCATCGCCGGTTCACACCCTTTCGACTCGATAGCTTCCCGCATCACGCGTTCCGCCTTCATATTTACAGGATGCGGTAGTCCGTGAGCGATCACGCTGGATTCAATGGCCACCCGTGTTTTGAATGTCTGCATTACCTTCCGGTCAGGACGAGTGGTCGGGCAATTACCGATGCCGGCGTTCGCGCAAATAAAAAATACACGCCGGAAGGGAGGGGGCCTGGGTCCCAAACGGCCCCTTGATGTAAAGGTGATTCACCGGTCAAATCGACGGTCGCGACTGTTCTGCCGGTGACATCGACCACGGAAAGCGTTGCTTGCTCCGGATTTGGGCCCGTCAACGCGATTTTGCACCTGATGGAGCAAGGATGCGGCGAAACGGAAAGCCGAAGGCTTGTCCTTTCAGGGATTCGGCGATCTCGCTCGGAGGCTACCTCCACCGTGATCTGGATCTGCTCCGGCTCGGATATCGGGCTCTGCACACCGTTCTCATCAAGCACCGCGAGGGCATATACCAGCGTTTCACCAAGGCTCACGTCCTCGTCAACGTAAGCTTCGCTCGAGACGGATACGGTGTCGATCGCACGTAGCGAGCCTGCGTCAGGTCCTTTCAGTATGACATAGCCGCCGAGAAGGGTGTCCGAAAGCGGTTGCCATGACAGTACCACACCTTCCGTGGTGCTTGCGATGGTCTGAATACCGGGTGCCTGAAGACGTTCCGGGCGTATCCGGATATCCGAAAAAGCCAACATCCCGACACCGCGGGCATTGCGAATCCAGACATTCCAGGGACATCTAGGCTCTGCACATCTAGGCTCTGCATATTGCAGCACGCCGGCCGGATCTCCCGGTTGATCGAGTTCCAGTATAATGCGACCTTTTTCCGGAACGGCCCCGACGATAGCAGCCGATCCCTCTGTAATTGCAATACTTGCTTCGGCTCCGTCATCGATGGACAATAGCGCATCTGCATCTCGCAATTCTACGACGATTTCGGTTCGATCCTCGCCGGCGTAGTAGGCCTGTGACACATTCGGTGGATGAATGCCGGGCGAATCCGGCTCGCCGTACAGCAGGTGGCCGACGAGTTTGGACAAATGATTCCCTAACTGCCGATAGCCCGGATCGAAACCGAAGTGACAGCCGTCATGGCCGCCGATGGCCGTAGTAGACATCAGAGGAATGTCTGGGTACATGTCAGCGAGTCGGCGTTGTGCGTTTCGGAGCGGAGGAGGTGGATCACCACAACCGGCACGTACCTGCACCAGGAAAATAGATTCAATGGCCGGATAATCATCTTTCCACTGACTATAAAGCAAATCGAATCTTCTTTGATAGGCCTCCGGCGCTGTGTTCGCCTCGCTGCTTCCGTCAGACTCCCCCTGGTACCAGAAATAACCGCGAACGTGTCGGTCGACACCCGCTTTGCGGGTCCGGTACAGAAGACGGCCGTAGTTGGTATTCAGGGACTCGTCATCGAACACATTGCGCCGGAAGTCAGCGATGGACATAACGTGTTCAGCCGTTCCTTTCTGGCCGCCGTTGAGTACCGCCACCGGGACGTCGTGCGTATCGACAATATACCGGGACAGTACGAGGCTCCACTGACCGATGAATCCGGGAGACTCCGCCTCGTCACCCGTGGCCGGATACCAATTGAGATCGTCGCTCACCGCTGTCGGATCCGTGTACGAAGGGAGACCGAACGAGCGAATCCACGGGCTTTCGAACGAGGAGGCCGATCCGGAGAAAGAGGAGGCTTCTGCATTTGACTGACCGTTCACGAGGTAGACGTCACCGACCACGATGCTGTCGGCCTCGTGGATCAGCGTTTGCTCTCCGGCTACTTCCGCATAGAATGCAGATCGGTAACTTACGCGTCCGGACGGGACAGGGACGGAAACCGAAAAGTCGGCCGCTCCATTCGCATAGCTGAGGGTGGTGCGTTGCTCGTGCTCGAGTAGGCCGTCGGTGTACACTTCGAGTACTACGGCGTCGATCTTTTGATCGGAGGATGATCCTTCATAAGTGATGAAGCCCAGATTGGACGCTATGTCGCGCGGGATCAATTGGTAATCGCTCGGTCGTTTCGTCAACTCCTGCGCATGCACCTGGGTCAGCGCAAGGACCACGGGCAAAAGCAGTACGAAGCGTAGCTGCCGTTTGACGGGGTGTTGCATGGACGCGTAGCGGATGCCTCGATTTTCGTTGACGGGGAAAGTGATCAGGGCCGGGCACTCATCTAGCTTTCGCACAAACATAAGGGTGTTATCCGGTTTACTGCCGTAGGCCTACCGCGTCGAGAATGGCGTTTTCTACGAGTGCGACTTCGGCCAGCGAATCAAAGAGCGCCGTTGGTGCGAGGTCGGCAAGTTCGTCCACGGTGTGCAGCCCTGTGGCTACCGCTACGCAGGATGTACCCCGCATGAAGGCGGCGTCGATGTCTCTAGTCGTATCACCTACGATGCAGACGTCCTCCGGAGTGAAGCATCTGCAATACCTATCTGATGCTCTTTCGATGGCCAGGTCTACGAGTCGCACGCGTTCCTCGTGCTCGTCGCCGAAAGCACCGAAGGCAAAAAACGGTAATAAGCCGATGCTGTCGAGTTTCAGTTCCGCAACCCGGCGGACGTTTCCCGTGACCAGTCCGAGGGCGAGCATTTGGTTTCGATGGAGTCGTTGAACCAACTGTATGGCTCCTGGGAGCGCTTGGACCCTGGAATCGTCCCAGTCACACAACGCCGCATCGATAAATGCGCTGATGGCCCGCTCCATATTGACGCCGCTCGTTTCCAATGGATGGCCATTTCGCTCCAGGATCGATCGAATGATTCCTCTGTCGGTTCTTCCCCCGAAGTCTATGCCCTCGGCCAGGATGGTACCTTGGGTGACGGCAGACAAACCGGATTCCATTGCCGCTCTGCCTTGTCCGTCCGCATTCAAAAGGGTGCCGTCAACGTCGAACAGCACCAGTCGGGATTGTATATCGGATCCGCGTGTGCTCAACAATCAATCCAGGACAAAGGGTGAATCGGAGCGCTCTTCATGCCGGATCTCGTCCACGGCCTCCGCCTTGTTCCAGCCTGCATACAGGCGATTGGGGCAGTTAATGGACAACGCCGCCGCATCACCGCAGTTGCGGTATGCGTGCACGATACCCGGCGGCACAATAATGCTTGCCGGCCGCTGTCGGCCGAAAACGGCTTTGAAACGGGTTCCAAACGTGCTGGAATCATTTCGCACGTCCCATAGATAGAGATGGAATTCGCCGTCAAAGAAGACGAACATGTCACTTTGGTCGGTGTGCTCGTGGGGTCCGCGCTCGACACCCGGTTGTGTTAGTGATAGATAGGACATCACCGGCCGGCGTTCTCCGGGTAGATCGTCAATGCGGAATATCTCACACAGCCAGCCCCGGTCATCGTTGAAAAACTCGAGCGGTTGAATCAGGCAATCCTTGATGGCGCCGTCTTTCCACTGCATGATGTGTTATGTCAGTTCAGGATAGATAAGATTGCGGGCCAGGGAATTGGCTTCATGCCAGCCTTCGATGGTACCGGCATCTCCCCACCACCCTTCCAGGATCCCATATGACAGGTTGCCTGCATCGATATAGGCGTTGCTGACGTCGGAAATCTCCAACTCTCCTCTGCCGCTCGGTT
>CAZIIP010000246.1:0-5722 GCA_964539455.1 uncultured Rhodothermales bacterium | reverse complement strand
ATCAGGCGTCCGTCCTCCGTTTGCATCCGGTTCCGAATAAATACGGCGGCATCCGCAGCCGTGTCAATCCACGATGCCTGGTCGAGCAGGTTGCCTGCCCGGGCCATGGCACCGATCATGAAACCGTTCCAGTCCGTCAGGATTTTGTCGTCAAGAAGCGGCCTGATCCGTTGGCTACGCGCGGCGAGCAATTGCTCGCGTGCCGACTCAAGCCTGGCTCCGGTCGCTTTCTCCGGTGCATGATGATGCTTCCAGACTGATGCAGGCCGGTGCAGAATATTGGCACCGGTACGTGAACCCGAGCTTTCATCCGCAAAATTGCCGCGCCGTTCAATTCCGAAATGCCGGCAGAAAAGATCGGCCGAATCTTCCGGAAGCACCGTTCGAATTTCCTCCTCGGTCCAGACGTAGAACTTTCCCTCTTCTCCCTCGCTGTCCGCGTCCTCCGCAGAAAAAAAGCCACCCCCGGCTTGCGTCATGTCGCGCTGGACATAGGTGAGCACTTCCTCCACCGTTTGCCTGAAGACCTCTTCTCCCGTCACCTGAAAACCATCCAGATAGGCCAGAACCATCCCTGCTTGATCGTACAGCATTTTTTCAAAATGGGGCAACAGCCATTCCTGATCGGTCGAATAGCGGTGGAATCCGAATCCTAGATGATCAAAAATTCCTCCCGCCCGCATGGCTGCCAGCGTATCACGGGCCATACGTACCGCTTTATCGCGTTGCTTGCCCTCAATATGGCGCAACAAAAACGACAGCGTGTGCGGAGACGGAAATTTGGGACGCGTTCCGAATCCTCCGTATACGGCATCGTAGGTGGCCGACAGTTCGTCATAAGCCTTGTAGATCGTCTCGTAATCCAGGTTCGGTCCCGACGTATCGCTTCCGGCTTCCTTCACCAGTACGTCGACGATCTCCCCGGCGGCGTTCAACAACCGATCCCGATCGTTCCTCCAGAGATCGGCCATCCGGGGGAGAATCTGCAGCATTCCCGGTTGCCCGAATCGGCTGTCACGTGGCAAATAGGTGGTGACGAAAAACGGCTCGCGTTCGGGCGTAAGAAACGCCGTCAGCGGCCATCCGCCACGACCCGACAACATCTGGCATGCGGTCATATAGACCTGATCGACGTCCGGACGCTCTTCACGATCGACTTTGATGCTCACGAAATATTCGTTCAACAGCCGGGCAACCGACACGTCCTCAAAGGACTCGTGCGCCATTACATGGCACCAGTGACACGTAGCGTATCCGATGGACAGAAAAATCGGACGGTCGAGCGTTGCTGCTTGTTCGAATGCTTCCGGGCCCCAGGAATACCAGTCCACCGGATTGTCCGCATGTTGAAGGAGATAGGGACTCTTTTCTCTTGAAAGTCGTTTGCCGCTCATGTCCACGTCGCGTAATTCTATCCAAGATGCTTCTGGATCCTGAACACGCGGGATATGCGCTGCCGTTCCTGGTGTGCACTTGCCTGAATGCCTGCTGAACAGGCAAAATGTCGTATGGCTGGAGCTGTTTCGCCCGTGGTACGGCAATTCGCATGAAAGTTTGCGCCGCGTTTCCGGTTTACCTAAGATTCGGTCGGTTCACGAGGCGCATTTGTAGCCGAGCCGGAAAAGAGGACCTATGTGGCGCAAACCATCCGAAAACTTACCGGACGAGGAGGTACTTGTCACCGTGCAAGTACAGGGTGAGGTGCGCGAAAACTACTATCGGATCGGAGGGCGCTGGTACGCCATGGTCGATCTCGGGCGGTGGCGAATGAATACATCCCCGTACTGGCCGACGGACAAAACCTGGTACGTAAAAACGGAAAACATCGAAGCCTGGCATTACCAATCACACAAGAAAAAAGGATCGAGAAAGAGCAGGATGAAAAGGAAATCAAAAATCCGAAAACCACGGTAGCGATCGGGAACGTCTGCCGTATAGTACCGCGACGTCCAATCCGATTCACATGACGGAAATCAACTTATGGGCTGCCGCTTCCGTATTTCGGCTAAAGAAAAAAGGTGGACGATCCTACTCCGGGTGTCATCCGGAAGCCGTGGCGCTGAAACCCTGATCCGGGACCTCGAGTCGCCGAATGCAAAATCCCGACTCTCGCCGGTGCAGACTGTTGACCTATGAACGCAACCCGCTGAACGCTGAATGTCGAACGCAAAGAACTAACCTGCATGCAACCGCTGAACCTCCACCCGGACCGGTTTTTCGACCCGGATCCCACCATTCGAGCTTACGCGCGTCAGTTGTACGAAGAGGTGCACGAACTACCGATTGTAGGACCGCACGGGCATGTCGACCCGGAGATTCTCGCCCACAATCATCCGTTTCCCGAACCGACCTCGCTCATCCTGATACCGGACCATTACATTTTTCGGATGCTCTATTCTCAGGGTGTCCGTTTGGAAGATCTTGGAATCCCCCGAATCGACGGCGCACCGGTCGAGACCGACATGCGCAAAATCTGGCAACGCTTTGGAGACCACTATTATCTCTTCGCCGGAACACCGACCGGCGCCTGGATCGATCACGAGTTTTATAAGGTCTTCGGCGTCCGGTACCGGCTCGACTCCGATTCCGCCATGTATATATACGATGAACTAAGCGAGAAACTCGCGTCGGAGGAGTTTTTGCCGCGCGCACTATTCGACCGGTTCAATATCGAGGTACTGACAACCACCGATGCGGCAACCGACTCTCTCGAAGCACACGATGCCATCCGGTCTTCCGACTGGAACGGAACGGTTCTGCCATGCTTCAGGCCCGACGCCCTCCTGAAAATCGCCCTACCGGAGTGGTCCGCAGCGATCGACAAACTCGGTGAACGTTTCGGATCCACTATCACGTCATTCGACACCTATCTGAAAGCCATCGAGGACCGCCGTGCCTTCTTTCGGTCAATGGGCGCAGTATCGACCGACCATGCTGTGTTGAGACCATACACCCACGCATTACCGGCCGATGAATGCGAGCGACTCTTTCAACAAGCGCGCAATGGCACCGCTACTGCCGCCGACCAGGATGCATTCGAGGCACACATGTTGATGGAAATGGCCCGGATGAGCACCGAAGACGGTATGGTCATGCAGATCCACCCGGGCTCCTTTCGGAACCACAACCAGTGGATTTACAAACACTTCGGGCCGGACAAGGGTGCGGATATTCCGATCCGTACCGAGTACACGCGTAACATGAAGGAACTCCTCAATGCCTACGGAAACGATCCCGATTTCACACTCGTGCTCTTCACCCTCGACGAGTCCACCTACTCACGCGAGTTGGCCCCGCTCGCCGGACACTATCCGTCATTGCGGCTCGGACCCGCCTGGTGGTTTTTCGACAGCTTCGACGGCATGATGCGAAACCGTGAAATGATCACGGAGACGGCCGGAATCTACAATACCGCAGGATTCAATGACGACACGCGGGCCTTCCCATCCATTCCCGCCCGACATGACCTGTCTCGTCGCGTAGATGCGAATTACCTCGCCAGACTCGTAGCCCACCACTATATCGACATCGATCTCGCCCGGAGGATGTCCCGTATCATGGTGTACGAACTGGTGAAGGATACTTATCGGCTTTAGGGCCTGGAGAGACTAACCGGTTGGTGTGAACCGGCCCTAGCCCGTTCGGAACGAAGATCTCGTCTCCCTGCTTCTGCTTTTCAGCGCGAACGCAAGTACGACCTGGACCGCCGCCAATATCGCTATACCTTGAAAGGCGTAGCGGTAGCCCACCACCGATTGTGCCGATGAAGCCACGATCGCACCGATTGCCGCTGCACCGGTCAACTGACCAAGACTGATAAATAGGGTGCCCAGGCCTTGCGTCATCGCCCGTTGTCCGGCCTCCGCTTCGGCAAGTAGCACGTAACTCAGTGCAGATCCGAGCAGGCAGGCCAGTCCAAATCCGACCGCAATCGAAGCACCGTAGAAAACGGGCAAACTGGCACCGCCCCAGCCTATCAAGGCCATCCCGCCGGCCACCGCCGTCGTACCGGCAAGAATGATTGCCCGTGAGCCGCTCAGATCCAGGATTCGACCGGCTATGGGTGAGCCGACCGCGACGGCACCTACCAAGGGTAGCAACATGAAGGATGCTGCCCGATGCGAAACCGCGAACGACTCCACAGCGAAATCCGCCATGAACACGAAGGTCGCTTCCACGACGCCTGCCCCGAGCGAGAACAGACAGACAAGGAGTATCTGTGGCCGGTAGAGCAGCGACGGTCGCAAAACAGGGTGATCAATCCGGCGTTCGAGATAGAAGAAGGCTGCTGCGGCAATCAACGAGACCAACAGCAGCGGCCAGATAGCCAAAGAGAGGAGAGTTTGAAGCGGTTGCGTCGTGTCAATTCGGTTAATCCCCAGCGCGAAGACCGTTGCACCCATACTCAGAAGAACAATCCCGCCGACGTCCAAACGTCCGGTTTTGGCGGCAACCGCACCACCCAATCGTCCCCTGCTCGCAACCACCACCCCCAAGCATAACACCAGATTCACCACAAACGGCCACCACCAGCCATATGCCACGAGGACGCCACCCAGTACGGGTCCGATGATAAACGCCAGACCGTAGACGGAGCCCAGCAGCCCGAGCATACGTCCTCTCCGCTCCGGCGCCACCCGGTCGCCGATCGCCGCACTCGCGACCGGAAATACGCCTGCCGCTCCCAGACCCTGGACGACACGGCCCGCGATGAATATGCCGCTGTTCGGCGCCAGGAGAACAACGACGATACCCGTACCGAAGAGCAGGAGATTCAACCTGAAAATGCGGCCGCGACCATACAGGTCCGACAGCCGCGCCATGAGCGGCATGCCCCCTAGCGTGCTCAAAACGAAACCGCTTAGAATCCAGGAAGCGAGCCGCGTATCCATCCCGAATGCGGCCCGGATTGCCGGCAATGCGGCGGCTACCAGTGCGATATCGAGCGCGACCGAGAGCACGCCAAAAAATATAATCGCCATGAACCGGCGATTGTTCTCAACGGCAACACGTTGCTCAGGCGGCATGTTGTGGAATGTTTGGGTCAGGATGCATCGTGTTCGTTCCCGTTACATTCGATCGACCACCACCAGCGGCCTTCCGTCTTTGGGATGCTGCATGACGGTGACGTCGATACCGAATATTTCACCGATCGTGCCGGAGGTCAGGATGTGCTCGGGTTTGCCTGCGGCAATCCTATGCCCTTCACTCAGCAATACGAGCCGATCAGCGTACCGTGCTGCAAGATTGAGATCGTGAAGCACGACCAAAATGCCTACCCGGTCATCGGCCCGATTCCGGACCAGTGAGAGCAACTGATGTTGATGGGCAAGGTCCTGATTTGCCGTTGGTTCGTCCATCAAGAGGAATTGGCCCGCCTCCGTTTTGCCGTTGTCGATCTGCGCAAGCACGCGGGCCAATTGCACCCGTTGCCGCTCGCCGCCGGAAAGTGTCGGGTATAAACGGGTCAAAAACGCGTCGGCCTCGGTCATGCCGAGAGCCTGAAGGGCAATCCGCTCGTTCTCCTCTCTCGTGCAGATGCCTTCGTAGGGAATGCGACCCAGCATGGCGATCTCGAAAACGGTGAAGGGAAACGCCAGGCTCAAATCCTGTCCAAGCACCGCCCGGCACCGAGCCAGTCGCCGCTCGGAGTACGACCGCAACGGCATATTGTGCAGCAAAACCGAGCCTTCATCCGGCTCCCACTCGCCGGATAAGGCTT
>CAZIIP010000245.1:0-5732 GCA_964539455.1 uncultured Rhodothermales bacterium | reverse complement strand
AAAGCGGTACGTGAGCTGGGTTCAGAACGTCGTGAGACAGTTCGGTCCCTATCTGTTGCGAGCGCAGGAAACTTGAGCGGATCTGTTTCTAGTACGAGAGGACCGGAACGGACGAACCTCTAGTGTACCAGTTGTGGCGCCAGCTGCATCGCTGGGTAGCTACGTTCGGCAAGGATAAGCGCTGAAGGCATCTAAGCGCGAAGCCAACCGCAAGATTAGGTTTCCCATATGGATCGTTCGAGATGAGGACGTAGATAGGCGGCAGGTGTAAGCATGGTAACATGTTCAGCCGAGCCGTACTAATTATCCATCCGACTTATTCGCTTTATCTTTCTTGAGATTCCAAGTACTCTGAGCGTCGGTGATCGACACTCATTCGTACGACAACACCATGTCACTATTTTGTCCTTGGTGATCATAGCACGGGGGATCCACCTCTTCCCATTCCGAACAGAGAAGTTAAGCCCCGTAGCGCCGATGGTACTGCCGAAAGGTGGGAGAGTAGGTCGTTGCCCGGGACTCTTTTTCAAGCCTCTTCACGGCCGCGTGGAGAGGCTTTTTTCGTTCAGCGTTCAACGTGTTCGATTTATGAATGGGTGTCAAATGCCGAATGCTGCTCGCTGAACCTTGAACGCTCCCCCTCCCGGAACCGGATGCTCTTGCGCGCAATAAGAACCCTACACCACTCGCGGTCCCGCAATACCTGACCTATGCCCGCTCCAGATCTCCGCATACACTTCTATGGTGTCCAGGGAAGCGGCTCCATTTTCCCCACCCGGGAAGAACGCGAAAAGATGCTGGAACACAGCGAGGTGCTCCTGCTCGAAGCCGTAATGCGTGACCTCGAACGACAAGCATCGGGTACCGAAAACTGGCGCATCGACGATTTGCTCGGCGGTCCCCTAAGTACCGCCGCACTCAAGGAGTACCGATCCAAATTTGACCTGCCGACACTACGGTCGTACGGGGGATGGACCACCTGCGTCCATATTGAATCGAATGACGGTCACGACATTGTCATTGATTGCGGGAGCGGGTTCCGAAATTGTGCACGACAACTCCAGCGGAAATGGAATGACTCGCCCGAAAGACACCTGCATGTCTTCGGAAGTCACTCGCACTCCGATCACACGGAGGGCTTCGATCAGGCCGCCGTCTGCTTCGATGCAAGGAATACCATCCATATCTATGGAAACGCCTCCTTCCTTCGTGCACTGGATAGCCATCTTGGAATCTTTTCGCGAGACGTCGCGGACGATGCACGCGGCCTGCATACACCTGTCCACTTCGGACTCATGCCCGCCAGCTTCGAAGGGATCCAGATTTGCCCGAAATCTGAAAACCCATTGGGCAATTTCGGACCGATTCATCCCCTCAACCGGCCGATTGTTATCGGAGAAACACGTGTCACCGCATTCGAAGTCTATCATCCGGCTCCCTGTCTTGCCTATCGCATCGACAACGGATCGGCCACGTTTGTTTTCTGTACCGATCACGAATGGATGCGTGAGGAACAGGACCCGCATGAATACCGCGAAAGCCAAAAGGCGGAAACCCGCCTGAGAGCGGAATCCAAAAACGCCGACCTGCTCTACCGCGACGGGCAATTCCTCCGCGCGGAATATGAGGGTGAGATCGGGATCGGCGATGCCGTGGGCGTGAAGAGAACCGGTTGGGGACACTCCTGCATCGAGGATGTGGAAGAAATGGGCGTTTCCTGTAACGTCAAGCGGACCCTGATCGGCCACCACGATCCCAACCGCGACTGGTCGGCGCGAAACCAGATCGACGAGGCGCTCGAACGCAACAATGCGACCCGCTCACAACAGGTAGAACTTGCACGGGCGGAACTCACAATCGATCTGTAGGCCCTGAAGCAGGCGACCTTCACCGTGCATAAACCTCGATCGGGCAATTATCGCCCGCAAACATCTGACCGGTCGCATTGCCCTTCTGCGAGTGACACGCTCTCTGCATCCGACCAATCTTCAGCCGGTAGCGATCCGTTTCATGGCTTCTTCGAAGGGTGGATCGATAATGCCCCGGTCTGTGATGAAGGCGGTAATGAGATGGGCAGGCGTAACATCGAAGGCCGGGTTGCAGACCGCCACTCCATGCGGCGCTGTGCGCTTGCCCAACAAAGCCGTGACTTCGTTCGGATCGCGTTCTTCAATCGGAATGTCGTCACCGGTTTCGGTCGAGAGGTCAATTGTAGAGGCAGGTAACGCAACGTAAAAGGGCACATCGTGCGCCTTTGCGTGCAATGCCAGGCCGTAGGTACCGATCTTGTTTGCAACGTCACCGTTTGCCGCCACCCGGTCCGTGCCGACGATCACCGCGTCAATTCCCTTGCGCCGCATGACGTGGGCCGACATGGAATCGCAGATCAGCGTACAAGGGATGCCCGCCTTCTGTAGCTCCCAGGCGGTTATGCGGGCGCCCTGCAGCAATGGACGTGTTTCGTCTACGTAAACGTGCAACTGGATACCGCGCTGGTGCCCGAGGTGAATCGGCGCCAGGGCGGTCCCCAGTCCAGCCGTCGCTATGCCACCGGCATGGCAGTGGGTCATGATCTTCATACCGTCCGCCAACAATGACAACCCGTGTTGCCCAATCGAACGACTGGCAATTTCCTCCTCCCGTTCGATGGCACGCGCTTCCCGAACCAGCCCGTCTCGCAAATAATCGCTGCGACCCAAAGGCGTATCGACGGCGACGACACGCATGCGCTCGAGCGCAGAGAAAAGATTCGATGCCGTGGGACGGGTTTCGCGCAGCTGGTCGAGTGCGTCAAAGGTAGCGGCCCAGGTCTGCTGTCCTGACGGTGCCTGTCCGGCAGCGAGTGCGACACCGTAGGCGGCCGCAATGCCGATGGCCGGCGCACCACGAATCCGCAACGATCGAATGGCCTCCGCCATTGCATCGACCGAATCAATCGTAATCCATTTCTCCTGAAGAGGAAGCGCCGTTTGGTCGAGCAACTCAACAGTGGCGTTACCCTCGTTCCAGTGAAGGGGTTTGATCATGACGTGATTTCGTTGAGCGCATCCAGCAGCACGGATCCTGCAACGTCCGCCGATTTCCCGAATGATACGAGGCCGTCTTCATGTCCGCCCATGGCAAACATCCGATGATCGTACAAAAGGCCCGTGACGAACAGGCGCTCGATCTCGGCTGCCAGCTCCGGACTGCCGTAAGGTACGGCGCTGTCCGTGACGGGAATGCCCAATGTGGCGGCGGATTGCCAGAGCGGCGCACAGTGCACATGATAAACGAACCGTATGCTTTCGTCCAATCCATAAAGCATTCCGTGTGTGAGTGACTCCGATGAAGGGGCGGACGGACCCTCGGCGACCAGCCGGTTTTCGTGGGGATAGCAGGCCGTTACGACCGCAAAATTATCAGGGCTCAACGTCTCGATGTGGCCGGTCTGGGTGCCGGTAATCACGAATCTGCGTTCGAAAGGATCACAATCGAACGGTGGAAGCCGCATGCTGAGATTGCCGTACCCATAGCCTCCGTAGAGATCCGGATGCTGTCCGACCAGTCCGCGCTGCTTCAGGCGGCTCCGCCAGGCGATCAATTCATGCAGATCGACGTCAGGCATTGCCGACGCATGATAGTCGCATTGGTATTTGACAATGCCTTCAGGCAAAACCATATATCTCTTATTTCCCGGATACTTGCATTCTGTGTGGCGTCGGTCGGGCGGTCGCTCCTCCGTCTTGGATACCGGTTCCGGTGTCAAATCGACACCCCAGACACCTGGGTGGATAGTCAGCAAACCGGCATACGGAGCCAAAATACCGAAACTCCGTGTCCGTAAACTACATTTTGCCATGGCAACGTGCTTCGCCGGTGGCGCTTCTGCAGCGACCATATTATCGAAATACCGTTCATTGGCATCTTTACCCTCCATTACGGAGCTTGTGTCTACCAAATTATGTTGGCTGTCACCAACCGTTTTATGACGGGGAGGCGAGTAGCATGCCAAATAAGCTGAACAGCAGTAGCCGCCTCATGCTACTTGCACTGTTGGTGGTAGTGTCTGAACGCCTTCCGGCGGTTGGAGAAGGTTTTCGGTATGCCGGCGATACACTACGGGTGTCTCACCTTCAAGTCACACGCACCGGTATCCATCAAGACCAGCCATCTGCCGCCCGCTGGTACACCCGCGGGTTCTACAACACGGACGAACGGATGGGAGTCGGGATGCGATGGACCGAAACGACCCGCGCATACGAGTTCACCTGGTCTCGCGTACCGCTTCGGAGATTCTCCTTTGGAATTTTTGCCGAGGTTGACGTTGACGACACCTTGCCGGAGAAATTGGGTGCCGTGGGCGGTGGTGTTGAAGCGGCCCTGTTCCCTCTGCTGCCGGGTCGCCGGAGTCCGTTTGGGCTGTTCGTTCGCGGACGCGGTGGCGGTGTTCAATGTGTGGACCAAGCGTGGGGGCGGCAGGGCGGCTCCGTCCGATGGGAAGGCGAGGCAGGGCTTTTTGCCCAGGTCGGTCGGAAAGTCATGTTGATTCCCCGCACCGCAGTTCGGACAACAACAAGCTGGGCCATGCGTCACGGAAAACGAATCGGGGAACTCAACGAAACCGGCGTGCATCTCGGTGCCGAGGTACGTGTGTTCACCTTTATCCCCGGTTTTTTCATTTATACCTCTGACGGCAATTGGCAGTATGAGATCACGTTCAGGTTCGCCTATCGCTAGCCGGTGCGCCGTTCCCGACGCCGCGACACGCAGATTCGGGACGCGACCGCGACCAACCAGTTAGTGTGAACAGGCCCTACTCCGGGACGTCAGACGATTTGCGTGCGTCGTTTTTGCCGGTACTCCAGTAGTGGTCCGCCTCTTCTTCCTGTCGTTTTAGAAACCTCCAGACTGGTATCAGAAGGATCCCTGCCAAAACCAGAAACCCGACAAATGCGCCGACGATAACAAAAGTATAATTCATAGCCGGTGATTTCTTCCCTGTAAATACCGCTCTTCTTCCAACGAGTGACGGTCCACGCGGTGCCTTCTGTGGCGTATCTTTCGTGCTTTCAGCATACGCTGCCCTTCGTTTATAAACCACCGAACGGAAAATGCCGGCAAAACTCGCTACGCTTCATCGGATCGCCCGAATCACGCTTTCCACCGTTACCGCACTGATTATATCGCTCTCCGCAAATGCGCAGAAGCTGGATCTGGAGCAGCTCCACGGCCTTGAGGCCCGGAGTATCGGTCCCGCCGGAATGAGCGGTCGTGTTACGGCAATCGGCGCACTGGATGCCGCTCCCAATGTGATTTATGCCGGTACGGCGTCCGGCGGGCTTTGGAAGTCGACAAGCGGAGGTACCCGATGGGAGCCGATCTTTGACGATCAGCCGGTGGCGTCAATCGGTGCAATCTCCATTTATCAGAATAATCCCAGCATCATCTACGTGGGTACCGGAGAGGGGAATCCGCGCAACAGCCAGACCAACGGCAACGGCGTATATAAAACCCTGGACGCCGGGAGGACCTGGTCACATGTGGGATTGAATGAAACCCAGAATATCCACCGCATCATTGTCCATCCCGATAATCCGGATGTGGTTTATGTGGCCGCGCAAGGGCCCGCCTGGGGAGAGACCGAGATGCGCGGAGTCTTTAAGTCTGTTGACGGCGGAGAAACGTGGGACAAGATTCTGTATGCCAATGAAAGAACGGGGCCCGGTGAAATGGTCATGGATCCGTCGAAT
>CAZIIP010000244.1:0-5735 GCA_964539455.1 uncultured Rhodothermales bacterium | reverse complement strand
GCCTGCCTGGATACGTAGTTACCTTTTCACCCATTCACCTTTTCACGTCCATCACCCCCACACTCCCACCCCCCTCCTGCTTCCCCACCCGCTACGTATTACCTTACCCTCTTACCCACGACGTCAATCCAACACCCACATGACCAACCCCGTTCACCAAAACCCCGGCCTCTCCGGCGGCCAATACCAACCCTTCAGCCCCTCTGATGTAAAGCAACTCTCCGATGCCGTCTTCGAGGTCCTCGAAAAAGGCGGCATGGCCATCTATTCCCGCACCGCACGGGAAGCCCTGCAAAAAGCCGGCGCAGCCGTCGATGAATCCGACCAGATGGTGAAATTCCCCCGGAGTCTCGTCGAAGATGCCGTCGCCTCCAATCCGTCATCCATAACCCTGTACTCGCGCGACGGTAATTTTGATGCCGTCCTCGAAAAAAACCGGGTCCACTACGGCACCGGCGGTACGGCCATCTATGTGCTGGATCCCGATACCGGCGAGCGCCGGCAGTCCACCAACCGCGACGTCGCCCTCAATGCGCGCTTCGTCGATCTGCTGGACCAGATCCATCTATTCACGATCAACGTCTTTCCGAACGACATCACCGACCTCGAGCACATCGACGTCAACCGCTTCTTCCATTCGTTCGACAATACGACGAAACACGTGATGGGCGGGATCTACACGTTCGACGGGTGCCGGCAGGTGATCGAGATGGCCGAAACCATTGCCGGCGGCGCGGAAGCCCTCAAGAAAGAGCCCTTCGTCTCGTTCATCACGCTGGTGATCAGCCCGTTCAAGATCGACGATCTCTACGGGGAGATGACCTGCTTCCTGGCCGAGAAAGGACTGCCGGTGGTCGTCCCGACCGAACCCATCTGCGGTACCACGGCGCCCATCACGCTCGCCGGCAATGTGCTGACCCACGTCGCCGAGACGATCGGCGGCATCGCCCTCGTCCAGGCGGTCCGCAAAGGCGCGCCCGGCATCTGCGGGAGCGTCGGTTCCATCACCAACCTGCGGACGATGGACCACGTCGGCGGCGCCATCGAACGCGCCATGATCAACGCGGCCGTCGCCCAGATGGCACAACACTTCGAGATTCCCCTCTATTCGACCGGCGGTACATCGGACGCCAAGGAGATGGATGCCCAGGCGGCCATCGAAAGCGCGATGTCGAGCCTGCTCGTGGCCATGAGCGGCGCGAACTATATCCACGATATCGCCGGACTCATGGAAACCGACCTTACCGTCTCGTACGACAAACTCGTCATCGACAACGAGATTCTCGGCATGTGCCAGCGCGTGCTGCGCGGCATCGAGGTCAACGACGAGACGCTCGCCACGGATCTGATGATCGAAAAGGGACCCGGCAGTGACTATGTAACGGAAGGGCACACCGTCCGGCACATGCGCTCCGAATTTTTCATGCCCGACCTCGCCAACCGCGACCGGCGCGACGCCATGCAACCGGACGACGACCTCGCCGGCCGCGCCAAAAAGATCGCAGATCAACTCCGAAATCAATCACACCCCTCCCGGTTACCCGAGGATATCCGCAAAAGCCTCCTCGACCGCTTCCCCGCCATCGCACGGCTTTAAACGATCCCGTGCCGCCGGAAGTCATCTTCAACCGATCCATCAACAACAATTTTAACATGCAGAAGCAACGAGAAGGCGTTCTCGTCAATCCCTATCGCCGGCTATCGGACCATCAGATTACGGACATCGACGGTCTGTCGAGACGAATGCTGGAGGATCCGGGACTGTTGTGCTACAACGAAAACGCGGCAACCGTCTTCAAGAAGGCGGGCGCGAGCGTCGAACCGTCTGGCGACGGCGCACAGGTGCGGATTCCCTCCAAACTGCTCGACGAGGCACTCGACACGGCACCCTCCAAAATCGTCCTCGGTGCGCGCAATCCCGACAACCGGCTCATCCTTGACGCCGACGAACCGCGCGTGCGGTTCGGAAGCGGCTCGGAAACCAACGTCTGGCTCGATGTGGACTTCGACGACGATCAGCCCGTCTTCACCCGTCAACGCGGATCGATCGAACGCCTCCGCCGGGCGGCCCACCTCTGCGAACATCTTCCAAACCTGGACTTTTTCATCCGTTGCGTGAATATCCAGGACCAGGAAGTGACGGCCGCCAACAAGGATGTCAACAAGTTCCTGGCGAGCCTGAACAACATCACCAAACACGTACAGGCGGGTCTGACCGATCTGGACAAACTGGACGACGTCGTCACACTCGGCCGGATGGTGGCGGGGGGAGAAGATGCCTTCGCCCGGGAGCCCATCATCTCTTTCATCGCATGCGCGATCAAGAGCCCGCTGCAACTGGTCGACGATACGACCGAGACGTTCATGGCCGTCGCAAAACGCGGCATCCCGATCGTCTTCTCCAGTTGTCCGATGGGGGGCGCCACCGGACCGTTCGACGAGTTCGGCATGGTGGCGCTGATTAACGCAGAGCTGCTCGCCGGCGTCACCCTCCATCAGCTCGTCGCTCCCGGCGCTCCGGTGCTCTACGGGGCGGTGCCGGTCCGAACCCGCCTCGACAATCTGAACGACATGTACGGCGCGCCCGAGTTCAACCACTACAATGTGGATTGCGCGCAAATGGCCCGGCACTACCGGTTGCCCTGCTATTCCACGGCGGGGGTGGGCGACGCATCCAAACCGGGCATTCAGGCAAACACGGAGAAACTGCTGACCCTGCTCTCCGTCCCGCGCGGCGGCCCGCAGTACATTCACTATGCCTTCGGTCTTCTCGAAAGAACCAACACTTTTTGTCCCGTACAGGCCGTGATGGACGATGCGCACATCGGTCTGGTGAAACACACGCTGTCGGAGCCTGACTTCTCGCCGGACCAAACCGACAAGATGGCCGCAACGATCAGGGAGGTGATGGCATCGGACCATAAGTCGTTTATGTACCACCTGCCCTTGCCCTCCCGGGAATCGGTTTACACCCACTACCCGTTCGAGCGGGAGGACGGCGGCGTGCTCCGCGCCGCCTCGGAATCGTACAAGGAAATGCTCGAGCGCCCCCAAAATCCACTGCCCGCTTCCCTGCAAAACGACATCCGCGAGCGGATTCCCGGCGTGTTGCCCCAGACCCTGAACCGGTTATCGTAGAGGACCCATGACTGCATCAACCGCTAAAGATCAGATGCCCGCCTACAGCGAGGCCGTGAAGAGTGGCCTCTACGCCAAGAAGACAGGGTTAACGGGCAAATATGACAACGTTCGGCGCTACTGGGAAGACGAAATCACGCGTCATTTTCTCTATGCACCCCTGCAAAAGCTCGTGGATCATTGCCAACAGCAGATGCGGCGGATCCGCATCCTGGATCTTGGTTGCGGGAGCGCCGACGGTTACGAGCTTCTGAAAGGAATCCGCCTGCGCGACGCCGACCTCGATGACGCCGAAGTCTACCTGCTGACCGACGCCAACCTGAGTCTGTACAAAGGCTGCGATCTCAATGAGGACCTGCTCGGACAAGCGCGGGCGATCTACGGAAACAATCCGGAACTCGTTTTTTCCCATGCCGATTTCACGCAGGAATACAACCTCCTGCACGACGATCTCCCCTTCGACCTCTACTTCACTTCCTATGGCACCTGCTCACACCACACGGACGACCGGACACTGAGCCGGTTGCTTTCGGACATTGCACGCGTCACCGACGATTATGCCATCGTCGTCTGCGACTGGCTGGGCAGGTATTGCTACGAATGGCAAAGTCTTTGGACGAACGATCCGGCGGAAAACCGCGTGATGGACTATGTGGTATCCTACATCTACGAAGAGGAGGAACGGGAACGGCAGCGCGACCAGCTCCAGCACCTTAATCTGCGGTTGATGGGCCGCCCCGAGGTCGATTCGATCGTTGGCCAAGCTTCGGAAGATGCGGGTGTTGCGATCCGCCCCCTTCTGTACTTCGACCGCTCCGTATTCACCGGCCGGCATATGGACACCGGCGAGTACAACGACCATGCACAACCCATTCGGCGTGCCGTCAATTCATTGCACGAGACGAACGAGCGAACCGATCTGGGAACGCTGCTGATCAACTACGCACCGAAGCCGGGATTTCGGTTCATCAATGGGTATTTCGAGCACCTGCAGATGTGCTGGAATACGCTCGTAACGTATACGGACGGGTTGCTTCATGCATATGATGAAGAAAAGGAGCGGTTTACGGAGCCGCTTCCCGCCATTCCTCCAACCGCTCCGGAGCCATTGCAACGTGCCGTCACGCGCATGACGAAAATTGTCCAAGGGGTCGGATGGCTCTTCACGGGCAACCCGCGTGAGAACATTATCGAGCCGCAACTCGGATATGCCCTGCGTGACCTCGTAATGGCACTGCAGAAGGGCCAGGGTTGCGCGCACGGCCTGGTGGGCATCTACGAAATCGACAAGCGAACGTAGGATTCGCCCTTGATTCAATTCGAACACGTATCGAAAACCTTTCCCGGCGGGGTCCGCGCCGTGGATTCGTTGACGCTTTCCGTCGACGAAGGGGAAACCCTGGTCCTTCTCGGCACGAGCGGCAGCGGCAAAACGACCGCCATGAAGATGGTCAACCGGCTGATCGAACCGACCGGCGGGACCATTCGCATTGACGGGACGGACATCATGGATACCGACCCCATCCACCTGCGCCGGAGCATCGGCTATGCCATCCAGAGCATCGGCCTCTTCCCGCATATGTCGATCGGTGAAAACATTTCGATCGTTCCCCGTCTGATGAAACAGGATCCGGACCACATCCGGGCGCGGGTCGACCGCCTCCTCGAACTCGTCGACCTCAATCCGGATGATTTTCGTGACCGCTTCCCGAACCAGTTGAGCGGTGGACAGCGCCAGCGCATCGGGGTGGCCAGGGCGCTGGCGGCCGATCCGCCCATCATCCTGATGGACGAACCGTTCGGCGCGCTGGATCCGATCACCCGTGAGCAGTTGCAAAACGAGTTTCTGGACCTCGAGTCCCAGCTTCAAAAGACGGTCATTTTTGTCACGCACGACGTCTTCGAGGCCGTCAGGATGGGCGACCGAATCGCCGTGCTCGACGCCGGCAGGCTCCAGCAGGTGGCCACACCCGCCGAACTGGTCGACCAGCCGGCCAACGCGTTCGTCGAGCAGTTCCTCGGACGGCATCGCTTTCAGCTCTCCCTGCTCACCCGCACCCTGCGGTCCATGGCCGGTGAATGGATCAGGCCCGATGCCGAGCGGCGCCCGGACAAGGTGCGTCTCAGATTACGCGCTTCGCTCATCGACGCACTCGATCTCTTCAAATCCAGCAGTAGCGACGCCATCCCCGTGTATGACGGCGACGACTATCATGCCATGTTGTCCCGGCGAGACCTGATGCGCATGGTCACGCACGTAATCGAACAAACGGGGGCGGAAGAATGAGTGACGCCTTCGAAGCATTCACTTCGCTCGTGCCCGAGATCCTGCTGCGCACGCAGGAGCACCTGGTGTTGACGTTCGTCGCGATGCTGGTCTCGATCCTCATCGCCGTGCCGCTGGGCATCTACCTGGCACGCTCCAAACGCGAGCGTCTGGTGTCCGTCGTCCTGGGAATCGTCAACGTCGTGCAGCCCATTCCGTCGCTGGCCCTCGTGGCACTGATCGTCGCCCTCTTCAACGTGGCGGGCCTGCCGACCATCGGTCTGATACCCGGACTGGTGGCGCTGGTGGCCTACTCGCTCCTGCCGCTCCT
>CAZIIP010000243.1:0-5742 GCA_964539455.1 uncultured Rhodothermales bacterium | reverse complement strand
TCGACATCTTACACGTCAACGGCCATAGGTATTCGGTGGGCTAGGGCAGCTTTGGAAAACGGTTGAATTCCGGATCGCGCTTTTCGTTAAAGGCGTTTCGACCTTCTTGTCCCTCTTCGGTCATATAGAAGAGAAGGGTCGCGTTTCCAGCTAGCTCCTGCAGACCGGCCTGACCGTCACAGTCGGCATTAAAGGCGGCTTTGAGGCACCGAATGGCCAGTGGTGACCGCTTCAGAATATCGCGGCACCAGTCGACCGTCGTGGACTCAAGTTCCTCGTACGGTACCACCGTGTTGACCAGCCCCATCTCCAGCGCATCCTGCGCAGAATACGGGCGACAAAGATACCAGATTTCCCTTGCCTTTTTCTGACCCACAATCCGGGCGAGGTAGCTCGCGCCGTAACCACCGTCAAATGAACCGACCTTCGGGCCCGTCTGCATGAACCGGGCATTCTCCGCGGCAATCGTCAGGTCACACATGACGTGCAGTACGTGTCCTCCTCCCACGGCCCAGCCGGCAACCATCGCGATGACGGGTTTGGGACAGGTCCGGATCTGGCGCTGGAAATCGAGCACATTCAGGTTCATATGCCCGGACGCGTCCTTGTAACCCATATCTCCCCGGATCTTCTGGTCTCCCCCGGAGCAAAAAGCCTCCTTTCCTTTGCCGGTGAGGATAATGACGCCCGTGTCCAGATCCTGCCTTGCATCCTGCAAGGCCTCCATCATCTCGTCGACGGTTCCGGGGCGAAACGCATTACGAACCTCCGGACGATTAATCGTGATTTTTGCGATTCCTTCCGCCTTGTGATACTCGATGTCCGTGAACTTCCGGACCTCTTTCCAGTCAATCATTTCCGTTTGAAATGCTTCTTGATGATTGGCAATACGATTGCCTGAGATTACGACCGTAGGTTGACTTCCCAAAGTTTGAGCGGCCTGCCCGGGCTCATTTTTGCGCGGCTTCCTCCAGAACGTTCAGAAACGTCTCCAGCACTTCGAAAAATCGTTTCGGCTGCTCGAGATGGGTATTGTGACCGGCTCCCTCGATAACGACGTAGCTTCCGTTCGCAACGGTTTCGGCAATGGCTTTGCCCAGTCGGTCATATTTGGGATCTTCGGCTCCCGCAATGACATGCACGGGTATCTTCAAAGAAGACAATTCGGACCATAGGTCGGTGAAGTTGCCAACGCTCAATCCTTCTGCAGCCCGCGCAACCTCACCCGCATCCAGTTTCCGGCGTTTCTTTTGAAGTAGTTGCACGAGATCCCGGCGCTTTTTTAACGATGAGAATAGCGGCTGATCGAGCCAGGAGGTTAGAAAGCGCTCGAAGTCTGCGCGCATGAGACGCGCGCGCTGGTGATCCAGCCCCAACCGTACTTCCCGTTCCCTCTCGTCTTCGAGTCCGGGAGACACGGCCTCGAGAAGCAGTGCGGACACGTTCTCCGGCCGCCTACACGCGTATGCAAGTGCCAGACGGCCGCCCATGGAGTATCCCACAAGGGCCGGCCGGTGCAGTTCGTTTTCGTCAATCAATCCCTCGAGCGCCTCGAGCGCACCCTCCGGCGTGTAGGCATCGGCATCGAGTCCGGTGGAATGGCCGTGACCCGGAAGGTCGACCGAAATGCACCGGTATTTTCCGGACAGCTTACGCACATGCGTTTCCCAGTCCTCCGCACTACCCAAAAATCCATGCAGGAACAGCACTGAAGGAGCATCTTCCCTTCCACAAGCCCGGTAACCGAGTACACTCATATCCTCTTCAATTATGTCGCTTTCTGGTCCAATGTCAAGATTGCCGCCAACATCCTCGCATGCAGAGACGTGGTAGCGTCCTGGCTCGTATCGACTTCAATGACGGTGGCGACCTCTGAAGAAGCTGCCCTGTGATACATCTCGCGAAATTGCCCGATCGAATTCGGTTTCCGATAATCGATCCCGAAAGCGGACGCGAGCCCGCCGATTGAAATCTCCTGAGGGGTGACGAAAAAGGACTCAAATACGTCCTCCTGATGCTGAACCTCCAGCCGGCGGAAAATTCCGCCGCCATGATTGTTTATGACGACAAGCGTTAGCGGTGACCGTTGGAGATATGCCAAACTCGACATGTCGTGCAGCGCAGTCAGATCGCCGACAATCGCGGTCACCGGTCTGCCGGTGCCGGCAGCAATTCCCGCGGCGGTCGCGATGTTACCGTCAATGCCGCTCGCACCCCGGTTGGCGAATACGCGAATCCCGGACGCACCGGCCGGCGCAAACATGTCCGCATGCCGAACGGGAAGCGAGTTGCCGAGGAACAGCACCTGCTCGGGCGGCACGTTGCCCAAAACGTGTCGCACCACACCGATCTCGGATAGTTCCGCCTCCTTTTTCTCGACGAGGGTCTGAACAGCGTCGTGTGCCGCCCGGTTGAATGATACAAGTGACGACAAACGGCTGTCCGGTTTTCGCGGAACCGGCAAGCGCTCGGCCAACGCCCGTGCTATTCCTGCCGGTTGGCCTCTCACGCGTTGCGTGACGACCAATCCGGGGTCCGAGCGGCGCAATCCACGGTGAACCTGAACAAAGACTTCCGGCCGCTTGTCGCGCAGATACAGATTGAGGCGCTTTGACAACGGCCGGCGGCCGAACGACAGCACCACCTCGGGAGAAAGAAGTTCGCGGAAGCCCGGAGATACCAGCAACACATCATAGTAGGTGATCACCGGCGCATCGCGCTCTGCCAAGCGCAAACCCGATCGTATGTCCGGCAAAAGAGGCCAGCCCAGTCTTTCGGCAAGTGCACGCACCGCAGCGCCGTCACCGGCGGTTTCCAGGTGACCGGCAATGACCAGGCCGCGTTTGCCTGACATCAGATGCGGCATGATCCGTGCGACGAGCTCCGGATGGACCTCGGTTGCACCGTCCACGTAGTCACATCCCGGCACGCCTTGCTGAAAAGACGCCTTGTTTTGCGGCATCTCCCCCGACAAAGGCTCGCGGAACATCACATTCAGGTGAACCGGACCGCGCTCGGCATATGCACGGTAGACGGCATGTCCCGCAACCGACCGAAACAGGCGGCCGGAGGGGACTTCCCCGGGACACGGCAGATCAAAAAACCATCGGACGGCATCGCCGAATATTTTGACCTGGTCGATGGTCTGGTTCGCTCCGACGTCGCGTAGCTCCGGTGGCCGGTCGGCCGTCAGACAAACCATCGGCACCTCGTCACGGTCGGCCTCGATGACGGCCGGAAAGCCGTTGGCCACGGCCGTTCCGGAAGTCGTAACCCAAACGGCCGGCCGCCGCGTAGCCCGAGCGATCCCAAGAGCGAAATAGGCGGCACCGCGTTCGTCGAAATGGACCGTGGCGTGCGCACGTTCGTTGCGCGAGATGGCCAGCGCGAGCGGCGTGGAACGTGAACCGGGTGATATAGAAAACCGGTCGGCACCGGATGCCACGAGCTCCTCGACGAGTTCAGAAGCCCGTACAAGATTGGCGTTGTCTTCCGGATCTAACACGATCAGTCGATCTTGGCGGTTGAATCGATACGAATCAGGCCTGAAAAAGCGATGTGAACCCTTCGATTTTTTGCTCGATTTCGTCCCATTCCCGTTCCCATACCGAACCGGACACAATCCCGGCACCCGAATAGAGTGCAAGTTTGTTGTCGAAAATAAGACCGCTTCTTATGGCGACGGCGAATTCCGCACCTTCGCTTCCGATCCACCCGACAGGTCCGGCATACCAGCCCCTGTCGAATGATTCCAGCTGATCAATCATTTCGAGTGACGCTTCTCTCGGAACACCTCCGACCGCCGGTGTGGGATGGAGCGACAAAACCAGATCGGCATCCGATACGTCCCGGCGTAAAGCGGCCTGCATGCGTGCCTGGAGATGTTGTCCGTGGGACAGTTGCATAACCGACGGAACGGTTTCTACCGAATAGGATGCACTGAACGGTCCGATACCCTCGATGATGCTTCGTCGCACAAATTCGTGCTCCCGGCGGTCTTTATCGCTTTCCATCAGTTCAGTTGCGAGCCGCTTGTCCGCCTCGCGCGTATGTCCACGGGGTCGTGTGCCGGCAACCGCCTCGCTCCATACGTGGTTGTGCTTCCTCTCATAGAGACGTTCCGGTGAAGCACCGACGAATGCCATGCGTTCGTCCGGCTGGATGGCGAAGTGAAAACAGCCGGGCATCGCCTTTCGTGCCCGAGCGAGAAGCGCGATCGCATCGGGTCGGCCCGAGAACGTGAACGTACTTTTTCGGGCCAGGACTATTTTCTCCAGCGTGCCACGCTCGATGGCCGCCAGGGCAAGCCCGATCCGTCGCTTCCATGCTTTCCTGTCGGGGTTGTCAGAGCGCTCACGTACCTCCGGAGGAGGTGTCCAAGCCGGAGTCGAAAATGACATTTCCGAAAGCTCCGTCAGGATCGCATCCATCCGCGCAAAATCACGCGGGAAGGCGAGATTGCAAACCAGTTGCGCATCGGATGCACCCGACCGCACCTCGAAGCGGGGTAGATAAAAACGGTATCGCCCAAAAGCGCTCCATAACGGATCCATCTCGGTGCCGTGATCGAAGCGCATGCCGCCGTAATAGCGTATGTCCCCCTCACCTGCGGCAATGCTGGACCGCAAACGCCAGAGCACCGACCGGTAGTCCGTATCACCATTTTCGGAAAACAGATCCGCCTTGCCGATACCCGCCACCTCTTCCGAATCCTCCCTGCCACTCCAGAAAATGCGTATGGGATTATCCTGCACCCCAAGCCAGTTGAACGGCTCCAGGCCGGTCACGGGTACAGCCACACGTTGAATATGAAGCGGAGATCCCAATCGGGTCCGTTCCCTGGCGTCCAGAATCACCTCACGGACCCGCCGGGCAAGCAGATCACGCGCCGATTCCGGACGGCGAACGTTCGCGGATTCCGCAGGATATGGACGAATATCTTCCGGCAAAAAATGACGGCGTGCCTTACGGCGTAACGGGTAAAAAACGAAGATGGTGTAAACGATCCCGAAAGACGTATGTTGCACTTTTTGTCCCCCGGTATGCCATTGCCCCCGTCATCGCACACGAACAGCCGGCTTGCAACCTGGCCGTTCGGGAGGCTTGTTCGGCAAACACCACACGTACCCGCAGCATGCATCAACCGGACTTCGCAACCGGGCCGGTTGGTTGGACAGTCGGAGCGGGGCGGTTCGAAAACGTCCTACTCAACGCGGCGCCAGACCTCCTCGAGAATGAAATCGCCGATATCGCCGGACATGAACCACAGTTCACCTTCGATCCGGCTATTGTACTGCACCGTTTGTCCCACCATGCCTACGCTCGAATGATACTCTATATACTCGGTATAGACGGAGTCTTCCAGCGTGTACCTCCCGCCGCCGGCGTAGACGTCTTCCTGCGGCTCGCCCTTGACGATGGTTTGCCGTCCGAAGGCAAAGTGGGTTGAGTTGAGAATCTTTTTGGACGGACCCGGATGCAGCGATTCGGTGACGACCGTGTCGGCATATATGAGTCTCCGCGTGACATATTCCCAAGATCCTTCCAGCGGATTCGCCGGCAACTGTGCATAGGAGGCCGCTGTTGTGAACAACAGAAAAGGAAGCAGGAACCGAGTCTTCATAGACAGGCCTCATGCGCGTTTGATTGGCAAAGGACATTGCTAATAGGTAATGTATCCGGCCGCTGTCAATCTGTCAATTTTTCGGTGCGATGTTTCCCCGACCGGGCGGCAACCTCAAC
>CAZIIP010000242.1:0-5765 GCA_964539455.1 uncultured Rhodothermales bacterium | reverse complement strand
ACGGTACCCTTGGAGAGCCGCAGTATTTTCCCTCCCGCGGGATCGATGCCTGCATCTTCGAACCGATCGGATAATTGAAAGAAGCCGCTTTCTGCGCGGTGCTCCCTCCCGTCATACTGCACATTCACGCGCAGGTCGAACGAGCGCTGCGCGTCGCGCGAGGTCTTGATGCAGAGTCCGTCGACATAGGGACGGACGACGGCGTCGTCGCCCTCGCCCTCGCTCAAAATCGTGCGCACATGTTGCACGGCCGCCTTTGTCTCATCTTCGTCCGAAATGTCAAACAGGCCGACCAGCCGGCCCTCGGTGCCCCGATTCGGCTGGATCACCAGTCGGTTGCCGACCTCTTTGCCGAACAGCAGCAACCATTCTCGTACCGCTCCGGCGGTTTCGATATCGAGCAGCAAACACCGCGGCGTGCGAACGCCTGCGGCATCCCATCGGTCGGCACACGCGTTCTTGTCGTCGAGTACCTGCGAGACAGCTTCGTAGTCGTTCAGACAAGGCACGCCGGACCCACGTGCACGCGCCGCCACCGATCGATGGGTATTGGATCCGGCACACAGGACAATAGTCGCCTGTGGTCGTATGGCGGCCAAGGGGACTTCCACGAGCAGGTCCCCCTGTCGCACGCAGATGATACCGCGCAGTGCGGAAAAATCATCCGATAGCCAAGAGACATGAACGCCGATCAAGGGTGATGCCGTGGCGCGGGCCTTGCCGGAAGCCGCTACGAGTGCGTCGACGGCCAGTGTGTAGAATTCATTCGTGAAATTGGCCGCCTGTTCGAAGACGACAAACACCGGCTGTTCCGGCAATGCAATGCGCCACTCCGGAGCCGTTCCATCCGGGTACAAGCGCAGTTCCGGCGCCGTCCGGTCGCTGAGGAGGTGTTCGTATACCAGTACGTGAAGCCGCTGCCAGTAGACATCGGACAACAGGGCCGCTCGCAGCCTTCGATCCGCCGTGAAGGACAGCATTTCGAGCGCATGGTCCAGGATCCGTTCGCGCTCGGAGCGCGGCATGGCCGTTGGTACGGGAGGCGGCACGCCACCGGACCGATCGGGGTGCACGGCACCGAGTGACTGCAGCCACGAATACTTCAGAACGACCGCAAGCGATCCGAGGTCGATGGCATCATGCCGCCGGCCGAGAGCGGCGGCTGCGTCTGCAATGCCGTGGGAGACCCATTTTTGCCAAATGCTCACGTTCATGCTACAGGTTTGCGCGCAAGCGTTCCTCCTCGTCTCCGTCCCTGTGCAACGCGAAGACGAATATATCTTGCCTCGTCGTCTGCATGTTTCACGCCCGACCGCTACGCTTCAAAAATCGCGGCGAGATATTCGGCGCCGGCAAGTACGAAGTTTTTCAGCACGATCCGGTCGCTCCGGCCGACGGCATTCCAGTCGAACGGCCGATCGTCCGCTTCCGCCAGGCGGCGTTCGCGTTCCTCTTCTCTCAAATTGTACCGATCCCAGAGACCGATGCCCACATTCGGTTCGAGGTGCACGAATCGCCAGCCGGTAATTTTGCCCTCGAAACGACCGGTGCTGTCTTCCAAAATTACCCGCGAGCCCGTCCGGGCCCCACTTTCGTCGTATTCCGGCTCAAAATCGACCAGAATTCCATGGCGCTCGAACACGGGCGTAACGAGATAGTCCGACATGAGATAGGGTGGCCAGCCGTATGAAACGCCGCGCACATCCTCGCCGACCGGCTTTCCGTGCTTCGCCTCATACGTCTCGCCGTAGGTCTCGGCATACCGGGCCATTGCCGCCATTACTTTTGGGGCCTCGGCTTCGAGACCCCGGATAATGTCGTCACGAAACGCCTCGCGAACCGCGTCGGCCGTCAGCATCTCAAGCGTGCCTCCTCTGCCCACATTGGTTGCAACCTGCAAACTGCTCAGCGCGATAAGGAACGAAGTGTCGTAGGGGGTTTCGGGATTCGGAGCGGAGGCCACAACCCGGAGCGAGCTGTAGATCTGCGAGCGGGGGTAACGGTCGCGTCGCACCGGCCGGTTCCACTCGAGAATCTGACGATCCACAAAAGACTGCATCAGGGTTTCACTCGCCCAGAATTCCGGCGAAGTCAACAATGCTTCCTGGATGACCACATTCTGTTTCTTGGCTACATCCCGGATGAACAGGGTTGCCGCTCTGATTTCCTCCTCATTCCAGCCGACCTCTCCGTCACGCAGCTCGAAAACCTTGAGGTTTCGTGCGCCCGATTCGGCCGCACCCTTGATCAGAACGAGCGGATGCGCTTCGGCAAACGCGCGCAGTCCCATGAAACGTCCGTCCTCGGTGCCGTTTTCGATAGCGTCTAAAAGACCGGCGCCTTCGAGGCCCTCTCCGTAAGACACGAGCCAATCGTGTTCGGCCGGCAATTCGACGCCCGAATCCTCGAAAATCGCCGGATAAAGCGATTTGTCGTACGTGATGTCGCTGTACAACCTGGATTGTACCGTAGCCGGAAGCCCGAGATCTTCGAGGGTGCCGGACACGAATTGGGGCAAGCCGTGGAAGGGAACCACACTGCCGGCGGTGATGCTGCGGAGCTCTCCTTCGGTGCCAAATCGTGCAGCAATCCGAATGCCTTTGGAAGTCAGACGACCGGCGGCCCGATCGGCCGCCAACCGTGCCTCCAGCGCTTCTGCGGTCAGGCCCTTCTCGGAGCCCAGCGCTTCTCTATACGTCGACTCCGTGACGTAGAAGTGAGCGCTTTTTACCTGGATGACGGATTTGGAAGCGCCGGAGACTGATTCTGCAGACTCGTAGCGGCTTATCAGCAAGTTGGCGCCTTTCTCACCGTCGGCCACCAGTTCCGCATTCAGGGTCGGTCCCTCGCGGAAGGCGCGGGAGATGTGGGTTCTGCCGACCGGAAAGAGAAATACCAGGTTGACGCGGTGGTCCGCATCGATGAGCGCCGGATCGAAAAACTCGAAGACCGGGGGAATACCGAAACCGTCGCTCTTGATGAAGGCGATCTCCCGGAGCTGGTTGTAGCATCGCCAGGCGCGCTCGCTTTCTCCGGCGCCGTCGCCGCCGATAGGCACGATGCGTTTGTCACCGGTGTAATTGCCGAGCAACAGGTCGACTTCCCGTTCCGGCAGTTCGCCCAACTCGGTCACCTGCACTACCAGACGTCGCAAAAAGCCGTAGAGCCATGCATGTCGTTCGACGGCAAGTTCGTAGAGGGCCTCTCCGGACAGGTGCGTAAAGCCGATGCCACGGCTGTACGCCCAGGGCCGGTATTCGTACCAGTGGTCGTTGATGGTCTCCGCAAAGAAATCCGTGATACGCTTCCAGAACAGCCGTTCGTCGACGTCTTCCCGTTCCTGCAATGCAAACTCGAGCGTCTGACCAAGCGCGAATGCGCAGTAATAGAGTTCAATGCCCCGGGCGACCTTGTCCAGCGCCGCGGAATCGTCTCTTGCCGATTCCGCAAGGCGGGCGATCGATCCGACATCTTCGTACCCGCCGGCAAGTTGTTTCCAGTCTTCCAGGATCACCTCCCGGCCGGTCAGCGCCATCCGCGTTTCGTCTACGAACCGTTTCCGAAGTCTCCGGGACGATTTCGAATCATCCGACCAGATTTCGGCGGCGAGCGACTCCAGACCCCTTCTGGTTGCTCCGAGCATCCGGCCGAACGCCTCGTTTGCTTTGCTGATCAGTCCCTCTTTCAGCATCTCTGTCGCCCTGTCGATTACAGCGAGCGATTCGCGGGCGTCTGCATAGCACGCCGATAAATCGGCCCGGGCATCGGAGGCGAGGTACGTCTTGAATGCCTCCGAGCGTTCGCTCACCGCACGGGCGCGGGCAGCGCGCTGTTTCAAGGCCTTGCGTCGTTCGAGAGCCTCGATCGCTGCCACCTCAACCGCTTTCGAAGAGGTTTCGACCAGCATCTCCTGCTGGAAACGCTGTGTTTCGGGGACGAAAGCCGGGCGCACCAGCGCTGCCGCGAGATCCCACTCTTCCGTGTCCGTGAACGGTTCCGGTCCTTCGCCGGCGGCGCGGGCGGAGATTTTGCCTGAGACGGCGAGTTCGGCTATGCGTTCGGAGCCCCTGCGGATGCCGGCAAGCGTGTCGTCTATCAGTTCCCGGCGTTCACCGATTACGACGAACATGCCGCCGATGCCGGCCAGCCATGTGCCGGGATCCAGTTGGGCGGCCGACAGACCGGACCGAATCCGGGCCAGTGCCTGGCTGATAAACGCATCACCTTTTCGCCACTTCTTATATCGTTTGAGCTTCTCCTCGGTGCGCAGCGCCTGTCCGGGCTCGTCGTCCACGACGATCTGATCGGCGATGTCGTTGTAGATCGCGACGGCCTTTCTCGCGGCCTCGAGCAATTCATTGCCCTCTGACGCGTCTGCGACAGCTTGGTAGGCGTCGGCGACGGCCCTGGCACGCTCCTGCAGCCGGTAGAGGTTTGTGCGCAGCCGCTCGATGTTATCGGATCCGAGACCGACGGATCGGTAGACGCCGCGGCGACCGGCCTTCTCACACACGGCGAAAAATGCCATAATGTCCCGTTCCACAAGGGCCCGGCGTTGCTTGCCGGCCGCGCCGTCGGCAATCGCGAGCGAACTGTTGGGACGGCCCTGCAGCATGAGGGCAACGAGCTGCGGCATGTCGTCGATCAATTCCAGTAGTTCCGGAAAGGGGATGCCGGTGTTCAGTACGTCGATTCCCTGGACGTCTTTCGAATAATCGCGGCCGGGTCCACGCAGTTTGAGCACCAGCGGGTGGATGTTTCCACCGATATCGGATACAAGTGCGTCCAGTTCATCTTCAGGCAGCGACTGCAGACCCGCCCAGTGGCGCAGATCGCCACCATGCACGGTGGCGTCGGCGTTCATCTGCTTTTCGGTCATGCCGATATCGGTCAATTTGACCTTCACCTGATCGGCGATCTGGTCCATTCGCGTGTCGCTGACATAGAACAGCATATCCTGCGTCGAACACATCGTCACCGACGTCAGGACAATGTCGGCGGGAGGCGCATGCGTCGGAAACGCCTCCTGGAGATGCGTCGTCATTTTCGCATCATCCGAATCTACGCCGTATGTCACCATGACCTCTCGAGCGGCACGCTTGCCGATTGGATGGTCCGTCTCCGGATCAAAACCGCTCAGCAGCGTGTGCGCAATGTTCTGTCCGTGCTCGTCCAGGGAGTGATACAGGTGGTCCCCCGTCCCGCTGAAGAGCTCGAACAGCCGGAGTCCGGTCGAGTACCGGACATCCTGAACCGGTTTGTACTCCGCTGTGAGCGCGATTCTGGCCTCGTGCTCTTCCGGACAGTTGGGATTCCAGGACCGGGCCTCGGCCAGACACTGGTAAATCATCCAGGCTTTGTAGAAGACCATAAATCGGTTGACCTGCTCGGCAAACACGATCATGCGCTCCACGCCCCACCGTGCGGCAAGATTGGAAAGGAGTGCGTCGCCGCCGGCGACTACCGGCCACGGGGCACCTAGCCGGAGAATGGCACGGGCCACCTTGGTGATCTGAAACACCGCGACTCCGTCATCCGCGTCGAACGTCTCACGCAACGTATCGTCCTGCAGCAGGTGCTGTGCCGCCCAGTTTTGCCACTCGGCGTTGGTATCGAATGACGAGCGTTTTTCGATGGCAACACGCGCAAGCTGCATGACGCCGGGATGCAGGTGCTCCGGGATGCCCATCTGGCGCAGTTTGACCGCATTACCCATCGACAACACAAACGCCAGGAAAAGCCCGTCCTTCGGCACGCAGTAGCCT
>CAZIIP010000241.1:0-5770 GCA_964539455.1 uncultured Rhodothermales bacterium | reverse complement strand
TGCCCGATGGAGCTGAGCACCTATTTCAGGATCAATGAGCGGAACACGGGACAGTTCGAACGGACGCTGATTGTCGCCGAGGAGGCATCCCACGTAAGCTATCTGGAGGGTTGTACGGCTCCGATGCGAGACGAAAACCAGTTGCATGCTGCGGTGGTCGAGCTCGTGGCGCTTAAAGATGCCGAAATCAAATACTCCACGGTCCAGAATTGGTATCCCGGGGACCATGAGGGCAAAGGTGGCATTTACAACTTTGTGACCAAGCGCGGGATTTGCCGCGAAAGCGGTGCAAAAATTTCCTGGACCCAGGTCGAAACCGGTTCGGCCATCACATGGAAGTATCCGAGTGTCATCCTGAAAGGTGATCATACGACAGGTGAATTCTACTCGGTCGCCGTCACCAACAATCGTCAACAGGCGGACACGGGCACGAAAATGATCCACCTGGGCCGTGATACCCGCTCGACGATCGTTTCGAAAGGCATCTCCGCCGGACGCAGTCAAAACAGCTATCGCGGTCTGGTCCGCATCGGCAAGGCGGCCGACAATGCGCGAAATTTCTCGCAGTGCGACTCGTTGCTCCTCAGCGATACGTGCGGTGCCCATACCTTCCCGTACATCGAAGTGAATAACCAGAGCGCACAGGTTGAGCACGAGGCTACAACGACCAAAGTCGGGGAAGAGCAGCTTTTCTACCTGAACCAGCGAGGCCTCGATACCGAACAGGCGATCAGCATGATCGTCAACGGATATTGCAAGGAGGTTTTCCGGGAGTTGCCGATGGAATTTGCGGTTGAAGCCCAGAAACTTCTGTCCATTAGTCTCGAAGGTAGCGTCGGTTAGCGCGGTGTCCCCGAGCCGGACCGGCCCCCTTCACTGAACCATCTGAAATCCCGTAAAGAAGTACATACTCCACATGTTGAGCATCAAAAACCTCTCAGTTTCCGTCGAAGAACATGAAATTTTGAAGGGCGTCAATCTCGAGGTAGGACCTGGTGAAGTTCATGCCATCATGGGTCCAAACGGATCGGGCAAAACGACCCTCGCCTCCGTCCTGGCCGGACGTGAGGACTACGAGATCAACGAAGCGGAAAGCACCGTACTGTTCGAAGGAAATGATCTCATGGACCTCGCACCGGAGGAGCGCGCGCGTGCCGGGATTTTTCTGGCCTTCCAGTATCCTGTCGAGATACCCGGTGTGAACATGACCACGTTTCTCCGAACGGCCGTCAATGAAATCCGGAGGCATCGAAATCAGCCGGAACTGAACGCGGTCGACTTCATGAAGCTTGTGCGTGAAAAAGCCGATTTCGTCAATCTGCCGCACAACTTGACGCGCCGCTCCATCAATGAAGGTTTTTCCGGCGGCGAAAAAAAGCGTGCGGAGATCTTCCAGCTTGCCATGCTCGATCCCCGTCTGGCGATCCTCGATGAAACCGACTCCGGTCTGGATATCGACGCCCTTCGTATTGTTGCAGACGGCGTCAACAAACTTCGCGCCGAGAACCGCTCATTTATCATCATTACGCACTATCAACGCTTGCTGGATTATATCCGGCCCGACCACGTTCACGTCCTCTACGACGGACGCATAGTTCGTTCCGGCGGCAAGGAACTCGCCGTGGAACTGGAGGAAAAGGGTTACGAGTGGATTAGCGAGCACACTGCAGACGCACTCTCCGCCTGAGTCGAAGTAGGATCGGCATCATAAATTGATATTCACAGTGCAATCAATCGAACGATTTTATAAAGAGCGCTTTGACGCGCTGGAAGCTCGTCTCGAAGAGTCCACGGCTTTGGGTGATGTACGTCGGTCAGCGATCGAATCGCTGGAAAAGCTCGGCATACCGAACAAGAAAGACGAGCAATGGAAATACACGGATATCCGTTCGGTAATGGCCCGGAATCTGGAGCCATTGCTGACGCTGCCCTCCAACGGAAATGCCCTCACCTCTGCCGAGCAGTGGAAGATCGAGGGCCTTGAAGCGCACGTGCTGGTTTTCGTAAACGGCATGCTCAATGAACACCTTTCTTCGGTCGGATCCCTTCCGGAGGGTGTGGTCGTTTCGAACATTGGTAAGGCTGCCTCTACCCATGCCGAACTACTCGAACGGCACCTCGGCGCCTATGCCAGACACGACACGGATCCGTTCTCAGCGATGAACACCGCATTTACCGTGGACGGTGCATTTGTGTATGTGCCCGATGGCGTCGCACTAGACAAACCCGTCGAGGTCGTCTCGGTCACCCACGGTGCAAATGCCGGCGTCGTGCACGTCCGGCATCTCTATGTGTTCGAGAACGCCTCCACGGGCAATGTCGTGGAAACGTACGGTAGCACCGGCCGGGAAGGTTTTTTCACCAACTCGATCTCCGAATTTTTTGTCGGCGAGCGTGCGAAAGTCGCGCACTATCGCGTGGAAGCGGACAACGACGCCTCCACTCACGTCTGCGGAACGTACGCGGAACAAGTCGACTCCTCCCATTTCACGACTGTGACGTTGACACTGGACGGCAAACTTGTCCGAAACAACGTGCGGATTCGGCCCAACGCCGAACAATGTGAAACCCACCTGGGCGGACTCTATCTGTTACGTGGTAACCAGCACGTAGACAACAACACGTTGGTCGATCACGCAAAACCGCACTGTTTCAGTAACGAAATCTATAAGGGTATCCTCGACGATCAATCGTCGTCGGCTTTCAGCGGCATGTTGCTTGTCCGTCCCGATTCGCAGCAAACCAATGCGTTCCAGCAGAATAAAACCATCCTGCTTACGGACGATGCTTCGAGTTATTCAAAGCCGCAGCTGGAGATCTATGCCGATGATGTTCGGTGCAGCCACGGCGCCACAACGGGTACTGTCGACCCGGAAGCGTTGTTTTATCTACGGGTACGTGGCATCGGCAAAGAGCGGGCACGCAATATGCTCCTTCATGCGTTCGTGAACGACGTGCTCGAACTCATTTCACACGAGCCCATACGCAATCACGTACTGTCGGTACTGGACGACCGGCTGTCAGACTAGATGCGCCCAATGGATCGGGAAAGATCGGACACTGTAGCGGCTCCCGAAGTCACCGGATTGGATATTGGCGCTGTCCGTGCCGATTTCCCTGCACTCCGGCGAAAGATCGGCAAGCATCCGCTCGTCTATTTCGACAACGCTGCAACCTCGCAAAAGCCGCAATCCGTCATCGACCGGCTTGTCACATATTACGAAAACGAAAACAGCAACGTGCACCGCGGTGCACACACGCTTTCGCGCGAGGCAACGGCTGGTTACGAGGAAGCCCGCGAAACGGTCCGCGCATATCTCAACGCGCCTTCGGCGAGGGAGATCGTCTTCACTCGCGGTACGACCGAGTCCGTTAACCTTGTAGCCGCGTCTTTCGCTCGGCACACGCTGGTTACCGGTGACGAAATACTCGTATCCGCCATGGAACATCACTCCAATCTGGTTCCCTGGCAAATGGTCTGCGAGAAGACCGGGGCGAAACTGATCGTCGCTCCCGTACATGAAAGCGGTGAATTGGACAGGGAAGCATATGAGTGTCTGCTGACCGATCGCACGAGGATGGTTGCGCTATGCCATGTTTCAAACACGCTGGGAACGGTCAATCCGGTAAAGGACCTGATCCGATCTGCAAAAAAGCGGGATGCGCTCGTTCTCCTCGACGGCGCACAGGCAGCCGCCCACCTTCATTTGGATGTCCAGGACCTCGATTGCGACTTCTACTGCATGTCCGGACACAAAATGTTCGGTCCTACCGGCATCGGGGCGCTCTACGCAAGAGCATCCGTTGCCGACCGGATGCAGCCGTATCAGGGTGGCGGCGAAATGATCCAGTCCGTTTCATTCGCCAAAACCACGTATGCGGAACCGCCCTACCGTTTCGAGGCCGGGACACCCAACATCGCCGGTGCTATCGCATATGCAGAGGCCATCCGATACGTACAAAGCACCGGACTCGACAGGATTGCGGAGAGTGAACACCTGCTGCTTAGACACGGTACGGCCGCGCTCGAAGGAGTTGACGGACTGCGGCTGATCGGCACCGCGCGTGAAAAGGTTCCCGTATTCTCGTTTCTCGTGGACGGCGTGCATCCACTGGATCTCGGCGCCATGCTCGACGCAAAGGGCTTCGCGGTCCGTACGGGCCACCACTGCACGGAACCGCTAATGGATTTGCTCGGCATTCCAGGAACGGTCCGGGCCTCGTTGTCATTCTATAACACGACGGAAGAAATCGACCGATTCGCTGACGCACTCAACGACCTGATTCCCAAATTGAGATGACCGAAAGCGCGGCCATTGCCGACACCACCCGTGAACTCGTGGAGGAGTTCGCCATTCTGGAGGATTGGGGTGATCGCTACTCCTATCTCATCGATATGGGGCGTGCATTGCCCACGTTTCCGGATTCGCTCAAAACGGAGAGCGCCCTTGTCAAGGGGTGTCAATCTCAGGTTTGGCTTCATGCGGAGGAAGCCGACGGCGTCGTCGATTTTACCGGCGACAGCGATGCGCTCATCACCCGTGGATTGTTGGCCATGATGATCCGGGTGCTGTCCGGACATACTCCACAGGAAATTGTCGATGCCGATCTGAGCTTCCTGGAAAAACTGGGGCTACGAGCGAATCTCTCACCGACGCGGGCAAACGGATTGACTGCGATGATCGATCGCATGAAGCGTGAGGCACTGGCGATTCAACAAAAAAGACCGTAAGCGTGATGGAGCCGAATAACAAAACCGAGGTTACGGAAGAGCGGGTTGTTGAGATTCTGAAGACGATTTACGACCCGGAGATACCCGTAAACATCTACGATTTGGGGCTCATCTACGAGATCCGGATTGAAGAGGAGATACCAAAAGTCTACGTCAAAATGACGCTGACGTCGCCGGGGTGTCCCGTCGCGGCCACCTTTCCGGGAACCGTCGAAATGCGCATACGCGAAGAGGTCCCGGTCGACGACGTCGAGGTAGAGCTCACGTGGGATCCGCCGTTTACGCTTGACATGATTTCGGAGGATGCGCGGCTGCAACTGGGACTCCTCTAGGCCAAGACCCGTCCACACTGATCGGGAGATGTCGAGGCCGCACTTTTGTGCATAGTCCTCACCAGCCGCCCGACGCACCGCCCCCGCCGAACGAGCCTCCCCCTCCGGAAAATCCTCCGGACGACCACCCACTACCTGATGAGCCTCCCGCGCTCCCTGTTGCAAACCACCCGGTGGCTCCCTTCTTTTTGCGACGTTTCTTCGCCCACGAACTGTTCGAAAACGTCCAGAACACCATGCCGTATGCTACCAGAATGACGACTACCCAGTAGCCGGATTCCGTAACGACATATGTGGGCGCAGCGACAAACGGTATAAAAAAGAGAAAGGAAATAATCCTGCCGAGGAGCGGTGCCGTTACCGCTCCAAACAGCATAACCGATACGACCGTATAGAAGAGACCGGCGAACAGAATTTTGCCGCCGGTGTCCATCTGTTCGCCGTCGCTTTCTCGAGGAGAGTACGTCCCGCCAATCGCCTGCATGACCGCCTCCGTCCCCCTGATGATCCCGGTTTCATACTGTCCGTCCCGGAAGGACGGGATGAATTCGTGCCGTATGATCCGCCCTGCCAGGACGTCGGGGAGTGTTCCTTCCAGTCCCTGTCCAACCTCGATCCGCATTTCCCGGTCATCGCGTGATACGAGGATCAACACCCCGTTATCCCTGTCCTCCTGGCCAAGTTGCCAGGCTTCCGCAGTCTGCAT
>CAZIIP010000240.1:0-5795 GCA_964539455.1 uncultured Rhodothermales bacterium | reverse complement strand
CGTATCCCAGCAAGCCAACGAAGACGGCTTCCAGGGACAGGCGGGCTTCCGCTATCAGCGATGGGGCCAGACGTCGCTGACCTCTGTGCGCACCTACGGGGTCGTTCGGACGCTGGACAACCGCCTGCCTTTCGCGATTATCGATCTAAAGAGACTTGCAGGTGGCCTGCGGGCGTCGCACGAGCGTCAATCCGGAAATCTCGACTGGCTCATCGGGGCGGATCTGGGTATGCAGCGCGACGAGCGTCTGAACTTCGAGAACCTGGGCGGATCAAGAGGCCCTTCTCCGACACTCGATCAATTGGAATCGGTCCTGGATGTGTCGGGTTTTTCCCGCCTGACGCTCCGCCGGCAGGACTGGTTGGCGACGGCAGCGATTCGGGTAGACCGGCTGCGGTTCGAGGCTGATGACCGGATGGTGACCGATGGTGACCAATCGGGTTCGCGCACGTTCCTTGCGGTGAGCCCGTCGGCCGGCATCAGCGTGACATCGGAAATTGGTGTTCCATTTTTTTCAATTGGTACCGCATTTGAATCACCCACGACAACCGAGCTGGTCAACCGGCCTGACGGTACCGGTGGGTTCAACCGGCAACTCGATCCGCAGCGAACCACCGGTGTGGAAATCGGGATTCGGGAATTGCATCCGGTTAGGACGGTGGCCGCAAGTATCGCGTTATATGCGATGCAGGTGACCGGATTGTTGTCTCCGTTCCAGACGGCCTCCGGCGGCGATCGAACCTATTACCGCAATCAAGGGAAAACCCGTCATAGCGGTCTGGAGATCGGCGTTGATTGGCAGCATCCGGCGGGACTGCTCTTAGAGATAGTCTATGATTGGAGCCGTCTCCGGTTTGCAGACGGTGCGCTCGAAGGCAATCGTTTGCCCGGCATTCCCGAACACCGGGGCCGGGCGGGCCTGTCGATCGATCGCGCGGGCTTTCTTGCGCGTCTTGAACTGGAAGGAGTAACCGACATGCAGGTCGACGACGAGAACACGGCATCGGCTTCGGGTTACGTTCTCGCTCATATGTCGCTCGGCTATCCGCGACTCCCTCCGGCAGGCGGCTTGTATGTCAATCCCTATCTCGAAGTGCGCAACCTGGCCGATGCACAGGTCATCGGATCCGTGGTCGTCAACGCGCGGGGCAACAGGTACTATGAGCCGGCGGCGGGTAGGACGTGGCGTTTCGGCATCCGGTTGGGCGTCGATTAAAGGCTGGTCCAGATCTCTCCGCCGGGTGTCAGTCCTCCGCGTGCCATTCTCGGTGTATTGAAGACCCAGGCTCCTCTTCCTTCCGTGTCAACTGCGATAATACCACCGGTAGCACCCGTACCCGACGGATATCGAGACCACCTCGGACACGACGGAAAGTGCGGAGGTACCTTCTTCGAGTTGCGCCTTGCCGTGTTCGGCTGCCTGCCGGAGTCCGTCGGTGTGTGCTGCAACCTCGTTGTCCGGGATATCCCACGCGCCGCCGTGGAGGAGGAGGCAAGGTCCAGGCTGCGCGGGCAGATATCCGGCAACGACCCGCCGGCAACATGTGGAGCTACTCATGAGGAGGCATGTAGATCGTGGCGCCCGCCATGGAGGAGGAGAGTCTGCATACGATCACCTTTCAGCAGACTCTCACCAACCGGTTCAGCCTGATATTGGGTGGAGCCCACTGTCACCGTGCAGACCCCCGATTATTATTGATATTCTGGTACGTAACTGCCCTTTCCTGAGTTAACCATCCATACAGAAACCAGGTCGCTGGGGAATACGTCGCCGTCCATGTCGAGGTCTCCCTCCAAATAACCGTGCAAACCAAGTTGGGGGATAACGATGTTAATCAAATCGCTTGGAAATACATCTCCATCTGCATCGGCGTCACCACCGATTAGTGCATAGATCCCGGTAGCGACCTCTACCAGGGCATTGTCTCCGAAATGCGTAAATCCTCTATCGGAGGCAAAATCTGCCGACGCATGCCCCGAGGAGAAGTCTACGGGTGCAGCGGAAATAATCGGCAGGTGATTGCGATGATAAACTGCGACGTAATACTCTCCGGGTGGCACTCCGGCCACCGTCAGCGTCTGGCCACCATGCGGAAAAACGATGCGCCCATCGCTCTGCATGATACCCGCTGCAGTTCCCTTCAATGTCAGAGGCGGAGAGGATATGTCGCCTTGCAGGAGCCGCACCATTATCCAGTCGACAGCATTATCCGGCAGTTGATCCAACTCTACGTGGGAGTTGAACTCCCATGGAGCCGCATCGTAGGGTTGAATGGCCGGAAGAAGATCCTGCGAGACCAGGGCGGTATTCATATCCACCGCATCAAACGGCCCTTCCAGAAGCGCGTCGGCCGACAGTGTAAGCGCTGACTGCACCGTAAAGGTGACAACAAGATCGTCGGGATTAACGGGATCGTATCCGGGCGATCCAGCACCATAAAGATATGACCCTATCTGTCCCATATCGGCTACAAGCATGGTACCGTCGTCTGCAGCGAGCGTGGCCGAAACAAACAGGGGATCGCCGGCAATCCGAATGGGGTCCCAGGATAATTCGACCTGCTCCGCATCCACTCCGAGATAGATGGATAGCCGGTATGCTAGTGAGCGTGAAGTGGTGGCGAGCTCCCGCTCATCGGCGCGTTGCGCCACATTTTCAGAAGGACCCGTATCCACACTGCTCCAGATCATGAATCCTGGACCCGGCGGCAGTGAGGGCATAACAGCCTGATCGAGTGGATCGGAGGTCGTTACGCCGTCACTTGCGCCCCTGGAGAGTCCCAAAGTAACGGAGCGGGTTAGCTCGGTTGACAGGTGCGCGTCGATCCAGCCCGCCGTTATCGTCACACCGTGTTGCGCTTGCGTATGGCTTCCTGAGAAAACTGCAAAAAGCACGAGGACGAACCGGAGTTCGCAACGTAGCCTGCAGCTACTCTTTGTCGAGACCGATCGGGGGATGATCATTCACATACCTCCACAATTGTGCGACAAAGTTCTCTACCATCGCCTGCCACGATCGTTTAAGGCAAGCTATGGAATTTCAGACGCAACAGCGACCAACCGGTTGGTGTGAACAGGCCCTGGTATAAATGCTTCTATCGCCGGAGAGTTTTCGGAAGGCCGCGCTAATGTTTGTCAAGCAAGCGGGTTTTTATCCGGAAGCCGAAAAACCGGCATCCAAGTCTTCATACAGAGACGGCTCAATCCACCCTGTCGATACGGTTTTACCCCTCAACAGAATGCAATTCGATGCCCATGCAACAACATTTTTGGGCGGGGATCAACTCCTGAAGCCTGAAAAGCGTGTCCGGAAGCCTATGTGGCCTACGGCTCAGGCACTTGGCTGCTCTTACCTGAATTCACGATCCAGGCATCGATCAAATCACTGGGAAACACATTGCCGTCAAGGTCAAAGTCCGCTTCCAGATAGCCGCTCGATCCGCTCTGCACAATCCAGTAGTCGATCAGATCGCTCGGGAAGACATTGCCGTCTGCATCTGCGTCTCCGCTAACCAGTCCGTACGGTCCGGTGCCGGCACCGCTCACGTCGGAAACGCCCGTCGCACCACCATACGATTGCGTTGCAGCCGTCGTGAAATCATACGCCGCCGATCCCGTGCTCATATCGACGGCTGCGGCCGACATTACGGCGAGATGGTTGCGATGTATCACCTCGATCCAGTAGCTGTCGGGATCCAAGCCGGAAAACAGCAACGGACCCGTCCCGTCCATATCGATCACGCTGCCGTCGTCGAGCAGAAACGCCGCGCGACTGGCCTCCACCGTCATGGAAGTAACCGGATCGCCCGAGCGAAGCCGTACCAAAATCCAGTCGATGATGTCCGGGTGCGCCGTGTAGAAGGACGCGTCCGCCGATTCCGTCCCGGTATATCCCCAGGCCGCCCCGTCGTAGGGCTGGTCGTTGGGAATGTGGCCGTCGCTTACGAGCGAGGCGGTCATCAGCGGTGTGCCCGTGTAGGCCCCCTCCAGCAGCAGGGTCAGTGTGAGTTCGAGCGCATCCGGAGCCAGCGATACCTCCGCTTCATCTGCACCTTTGTAAGGCGCCGACGCATTTCTCGGTTCCTCATCGAAATCGAGGGGCACCGAAGGAAGCGGCGTACCGGCAAGATCGGTATTGCCCACTGCCGAACCGGTCAGATGGAGGTCCTCGAAAGAAACGACGTCAATCTGGATGGTGGTCGAATAGAACTCGGCGCCAGTGCTGATCGTGATGAAATCGATGAAGTTGGCGGCATCGGTGCCCTGCCAGTGCCCGATCGGTCCTCTGGCCGGGGGATGCTGGTAGAAATTGTTGTAATCGGAGGTGATGTTCGTCGTCCCGGTCTCTACATAACTCACATAGCCCGAGTGCCGTGCCTGCAAGAGGTTGTTTTTGATGTCGACATCGTCTGCGCCCGATCCAATGCGAATCACGGTGGCCGAAGCAGGCGTATTGATTGGATCTGCAACGGCAAAACTGTTGTGATAAACGTCCAGCAGATTGGCGGTGGTGTAAAAGGCCCGCTCCGCATTGGCGCCTTTGAGGCTCACCATGTTATTGACGACCCGGCGTCGGACCTGACCACCACCGTTGGATCCCATCCGGATACCGGTACTGCCTTCTGTAATGATCACCCGGTTTCTTTCGATGACCGCTCCCGATCCGTCGGTAAACAGCCCGACGTAGTTGGAGCCGCTATCGGCGCCGTCTGTCACCGTGGTCCCACGGATCGCGGAGCCGGTCTGATGGCGCAAACGGACGGCCGCCCTCGTCTGGTTGTCAAAAATGCCGCCTGCCACCACGTTGCCGTCCGAGCGGTTGGCCGAGTCGACGCTTTCCAGGTCGATCGCGCGAAATCCTCCCGTATACACTCCCCCGAAAAACCGGTTATGTTCGTTCAGCGTGCCGTGACCGTACACCAGTGAGCCGTCTTCGGACGCCGCACCTGCAGTACCCGTCATGTCCGTTGCCTCGAACTGGATGTGGCTGGCATTTTGCAATTCGATGATCCGACCAAAAACCGATCCGGACGTGTTCTCGAACTGGATTCCGATAAAAGCGACATGCGAAGTGCCGTCCAGCTTCACGACCCAGTTGTCCGGCGCACCGGCCGGCGCATACTGGACGACCGGGCCAAGCACGGAGAGAAACAGAACCGAGTCGGCGCTCGAAACTCCGGGAACGGACCCGATCGTGAGTTGCTCGGCGTAGGTACCGGCAGCGACCGTGAAAGCCACCGGACAGGAAATCCCGACCGCGGTCAGATCATCGACGGCCTCGGTAAAGCTATTGTAGTTGGCGCCACCGGAACCATCGATGGTGTAAACGCCACAGAGCGGCGCGAGCGGCGACGCCTGGTCGGCACCCATGTAGGTGGTGGGCAATCGTCCTTCGCCATCGATGTCAACGAGGATCTCCGGATCGAGGGGTGCACCCAGCGCCGGATCACCGTCCGACGGCACCGCAAGGTGCAGGTCCTGAGGTGCGGTCAGCGAAACGAAGGATACATCCTCGACTACCGAGTTGGCATCCCAACCAGTAAGGGAGTTCCATGCATCCAGGTCTTTTGGTATGGATGATTCTTCGTCAATTGCATTCGGGTGTATCGCGTTGTAGTCCGAGTTCGACAAGACGGAGTAGTCAGCCACTCTGAGTGGAAAGCCTGGTCCGGAGTTGATGATGTTCCTCTCCAGGGTATTGTTCGCCCCTCCGGCAAACTCGATCCCCACACCGGCATTGACGGAACTGCCCTCAGTTGTCCAGACCGTGTTGTGACGTACATCCACGTCGTCGG
>CAZIIP010000239.1:0-5861 GCA_964539455.1 uncultured Rhodothermales bacterium | reverse complement strand
GCCGCCGCGCAAGGGGCGACGACACGTTTTGCGGGTCATCCGCGACTTGTTTGCGCACGAGCCACAGTCGGCGGGCACGGACATCGGCATGGCGCTCGAGCACGTAGCCCGCATGCTGCGCCGCAGATCCATTGTGATGATTATCAGCGATTTTCTGGACCGAGACTTCGAAAAACCACTCCGTGCGATCTCTCGAAAACACGACACGATCGCCATCCACCTTCACGATCCACGAGAAATGACTTTGCCACCCATCGGGTTGGTTCAGTTTGCAGACGCCGAAGACGGTACGTCCATGGTGCTCGACACCAGCAGCCGTAGGGTACGCGGCACGTTTTCCAAGAACACCAAGGAACGGCTGGACGCCCTGGACAACCTGTTCAAGCGGCTGCAACTGGATCATATTCATATCCGTACCGACGAAGGCTACGTAGACCCGCTCGATCATTTTTTCCGTCGTCGGAACCGCCGTTCCTGATTCACCATGACCACTGGCGTATTCGGTCACATATCAACCCGTGATGCATCCCGGCTGCCTGCGAGCCTTCCGGCCTTCCTGATTGTGCTGGTGCTTCTGATCCGGTTGCCCACAAGCACCTCTGCCCAGGAAGCCGTTGCCTATGTGGGGCAGGACACGGTGACCGTAGGCGAACGTTTCTCACTGGTCGTGTCGGTGTCGCACGATGCGGGGGCGGAAGTCGTTTTTCCGGACTCCGTCGGATTCGGATCAGTGGCCTACGGCGATCTGGAAGTCCTCGCGGTCTCCGCCCGCGGCCGCCGTCCCGATCCATCGGCGGATAGTGACGCAGTGATCGACAGCATCCTCTACGAGGTCACCACGTTTGCGATCGACACGGCTGTCGTAGCTCCAATTCCCGTTCCGCTCGTAGCCGGATCGGATACCACAACGGTCGAGACCGCCCCTTTCATTATTCCGGTTGCCTCACTCGTTTCCGATACGGCACAGGACGTGCGCGATCTGGCACCCCTGGCCTCGTTTCCCGGACCGCTATGGCCCTGGCTGGTGGGCGCTCTGTTGCTCCTGCTTGCGCTCGCCTTGTTCGTTATCCTGCGGCGACGCAGACGATCCGGTGGGGAAGCACCTCTGCGACCTCGCAAAACGACAATAAATCCGTACGACGCCGCCCTCCAAAAACTTGCCTCCCTCGAGGAAGTAGATCTGGACACCGAAGCCAACGTGAAACCGTTTTTCGATGATCTTTCAGAAGTTCTGCGCACCTACCTGAGCAAGGTGTTGCATATCCACGCACTCGAGGAAACCACGCGGGACATTATTATGGAGCTTCGGTCCAAAGCCGATCCACCCGCCAAGATGATCCCTTTCGACACGCCGGATGACGTTCGCACCCTGCTGGACCTTGCAGACCTTGTCAAATTTGCCGATTTCTATCCCGCCGCCGAACGTGCCAGACAATCCATTGCCTCCACGCGAGAAATAATTGAAACGGTCGAACGCAACGTTCGCTTTCGTTCCGAAACGGAACCGGATCCGAACGATATGATGGGTACAGAAAACGGAAGCCCACCAGATGACGCACACTGATTTGCACGTCAGCCCATTGCTGATCGAACACATGCGCTCGGCCGGACGGTTAACCGTACTGACCGGAGCCGGAATCAGCGCGGAAAGCGGTGTTCCCACTTTCCGGGATCCGGGTGGATTGTGGGAACGGTTTAGACCGGAGGAACTGGCAAACATAGACGCCTTTTTGCGCAATCCGGCACTCGTTCAGGCGTGGTACACCCACCGGAGGGACCTGCTTCGAAACACGCAACCGAACGCCGGTCATCGCGCACTGGTTAACCTCGAAAGCCTTTTCGGTCACGTCAGTATCGTGACGCAGAATGTCGACGGTCTGCATACGCTTGCAGGCAGTTCAAACGTTATTGAATTGCACGGTAGCCTCACGCGCAGCTATTGTATCGATTGCAAAACGCCTGTTGAAGACCCGGAAATGCCGAATGACGGCGACTTAAGATGCGAAAGATGCAACGGACTCATCCGGCCGGATGTGGTCTGGTTTGGTGAAATGCTCCCGGCCGAGGCGATCAGAAAGGCGGAAGAGGCCACGCGAAGTGCCGATGTTTTCCTGAGTATAGGCACGAGCGGTTCGGTTTTCCCCGCCGCCGATTTTCCGATTATGGCCAGAAGGGCCGGTGCGTACGTAGCCGAAATCAACATCTCGGAAAGTGCAATCGCCCATCACCTGGATGAAACCATCATCGGCAAAGCAGGTGAGGTCTTACCCGAATTGGTTCGTACGCTTGCTGAAGACCGGAACGGGTCGCCACCTGATCCGGTACGCTGATAGCGGCCCGTAACGCTTTTTCGTGCCCATGCAATTTGCGAATCCCGAATTGTTAGTCCTGCTCGTGCTTGCGCCCGTTCCGGCGCTGGTCGCACTGTTTCGGTCGCGGCGAAAGGGCAAAGGGCTGCAGTTCAGTGATGTAGGACTGTTGCATGGCGCACCGAAGACGATGTGGGCGAGACTCCGGCTTTTTCCGGTACTGCTGCGGACGGTCGCCGTTGTGCTCGGCGTCGTCGCGCTTGCAAGACCGCAACGCGTAGATACCACACGCCAATCCTATGCCGAAGGAGTCGACATCATTCTGGTGCTCGACACCTCCTCGTCGATGGAAGCACAGGATCTTACGCCGAACCGTTTCGCGGCCGCCAAAGAGGTCGCCGGCAATTTCGTGCGGGGACGCACGTCCGATCGTATCGGACTGATCGTCTTTGCGGCACAGGCCTACACCCAGGTACCATTGACACTCGACTACAACTTTATGCTGACCCTGCTCGGCCGGGTCTCGCTTGGATCGATCGAAGACGGGACGGCGATCGGCACTGCACTCGCTACGGCCGTCAATCGTTTGAAGGATTCCGATGCGAAGAGCAAGGTGGTCATCCTCCTGACCGACGGACAGAATAACCGGGGAGAGGTGGATCCGGTGACGGCCGCTGAGATTGCTGCCACCATTGGCGTGCGGGTGTATACGATCGGTGTCGGGTCGAGAGGTACGGCGCCCTATGTCGTAGACGACCCGTTTTACGGACAGCGGGTGATGCAGATGAAAGTGGAGATTGACGAGGACATGCTGACATCGGTTGCCTCGCTTACCGGCGGAAGATATTTCCGCGCCACCTCCCGCGTAGCGCTGGAGACGATCTACAAGGAGATTGGAGAGATGGAGCAGACCCGTATCGAGGAGCAGATTTATACCAATTACGAGGAACTGTACGCGTGGTCACTCTGGCCCGCATTCCTTCTGCTCCTCATCGAGGTCGCGCTGTCCAACACGCGACTTCGACGATTTCCCTGACAAATAACAACTTCGTGGCCTGGTTATACCCTATAGCACTTTGGTCGTTGGTTGCGGTGCCGGTTGTCGTCGCGCTCGCTTTGCTTGCACGATTCAGCAGGAAAAAGGCGCTGCTCGCTTTCGGCGATTCCCCACTCATCTCCCGACTGGTTGCAGGCGTCAGCCCGCGGCGCAGACGCTACAAAGCGGCCTTTATGACGCTTTCGGTGCTGTTTCTCGCCATCGCTCTTGCCGGACCGCGTCTCGGAACGCGCCTGCGTGAGGCGAAACGCGAAGGAATCGATTTGGTCATTGCACTGGACGTTTCACAGTCCATGCAGGCCGAGGACGTTCTTCCCAACCGGCTGGAAAAGGCGAAATTCGAGATCAGCAACGTAATTCGCGGTCTGACGGGCGACCGCGTCGGTCTTATCCTCTTTGCTGGAGATGCGTTTGTCCAGTGCCCGATGACGCTCGACTACTCCGCGATTCGGCTGTTTCTGGACGTGGCCGATCCCTCCATGATTCCCGTACAGGGCACGGATTTCGGCCGCGCAATCGCAAAGTCCGTCGACATGCTCGAATCGAGTTCTGATGAGCAAGATCCGGCATTTTCAGATAGAACGCGGGCCCTGCTCATTGTATCGGACGGAGAGAATCACGCGCCGGAGATCGATGAGGCGATCCGGACGGCCCGTGATGCGGGAACTGTGATTTTCGCTGCAGGCGTGGGCGATACCCGCGGCGTGCCGATACCGGTCATGCAAAACGGGCGACGCGTCGGGTACAAGGAAGATGCAAACGGAAACGTAGTGTCGACCAGATTGGAGGAAGAGACGCTACAGGAACTTGCGCGCGGAGGCGGCTATTACCGTATTTCCCGGACTGCAAGCTCGCTTCCGGACTTCCGTGATGCCCTGCTCGGATTGCAGCGCGCGGAATTTGACGCTCAGGTTTTTGAGGAATATGACGACAAGTTTCAGTGGCCGCTCGGTATCGGTCTCGTGCTGCTGATCGTTGAAGGACTGATCGGCGAGCACAGGCGCCACAGAAACAATGGTCGGGACCGTGAATCAAAACCACTACATTCCGAAGCCGACATAGTCTAATGCTGAAACTGTTTATTTTGATATTGCTCGTGCTGCTCCAGGCGGGCACCGATCCCGGATCCAAGGGCGAAAAATCCGGACGTGCGGGTAACAAGGCATACGAAACCGAGCGCTACGACGTCGCAACGGAACATTATCAGGCAGGCCTCTCGGAGATGGACGAAATCGCACAGGGATCCGTCACACACGGCTTGTTCAACAATCTGGGGAGTGCGCTGTACCGGCAGCAGAGCTTCGATGAAGCGCAAACGGCTTTCGAGCGCGCCATTCTTTCCGCTTCGTCGAACGAGGATATGGCGCGCGCCGCCTACAATGCCGGAAACAATGCGTTTCGTCGCCAGGATATGGAAGCGGCACTTGAATTCTACAAGAGTGCGCTGTTGTCCGATCCGGACAATCTCGATGCGAAGTACAATTACGAGCTTGTCAGGCGGATGATGGAAAACCGGCAGGATCAGCAAGCGGGCAAGAACCGGAACGAACCGCAACAGGAAGAGCAGGAGCAGAATAACGAGCAGGACGAGCAATCTCAGGAGCAGCAGGAAGGCGAACAGGAACAACAGGAGCAACAACAGGAAGAGCGCCGGCAAAATGAGGGCGAAGAACAGCCGGAGAGTCCCCCTCGTCCCGATCCGAACGAACTGACCCGGGAGCAGGCCGAACGGATTCTGGAGGCGCTGCAAATGGATGAAAAGGACCTTTTGCGGGAGGTCATGAAAATGAATGCCCGTCCCCGCCGTGTTGAGAAAGACTGGTAGACCGATGCCTACCGTAAACCGCCATAGCAACGTGCTACGCACCGTCATAAGGCGTTGCATCGCATCGACGTTGCTGACGGTACTGTTCGGCGTCTTCGGATCCGCTGCGGCATTCGGACAGGTGTCCGTGACCGCCTCCGTCGAAGAAACAACCGTCGGCATGGAGGATGTCGTACGCTTCGCCATCGATGTGAGCGGCGTGCCGCCGTCCTCGGTCGAAACGCCCTCCCCGCCGGATTTGCAGGGTCTCGCGCTAATCTCACCAAATCCAATGACGTCCCAGAGCGTATCGTACGTCAATGGCGAGGTTTCGCAATCGATCTCCTTCCGGTGGCGGCTGCAGCCTATGACGGAGGGAACGGTGCAAATCGGCCGGACATCCGTCGTCGTAGAGGGAAAGGCGTATACGACCGAGCCTATCTCGATTGAAATAGTACCTGGATCCCGCGACGCACGATCGCAAAGAGGCTCCAATCATCCGTTGGGGAATCTCCTGCTTGACGAGGACCGGAATGTCGAGCCGCGTGAAATCACGAAACAAGATCTGTTCATTCAGGCACGGCCCTCCGCCCGTTCGGTCTATCGAAACCAACAGATCCTCATCGACTACGATCTCTATTTCCGGGAAGGTATTCAGCTTCGCGGCAGCCGTTTGTCCGACTCCTGGCAT
>CAZIIP010000238.1:0-5870 GCA_964539455.1 uncultured Rhodothermales bacterium | reverse complement strand
ATGTCCTCTTGCACCCGGCGGGAGAGCGCGGGATTATCGCGCGATTCGTTGCGCATGGTGCGTGCCAGCTCCTCGGCTTCCCTTCTGAGCTCGTCCTGATCGCGTTTAAGTCGCTCGATCTCTCGCCGCTGTTCGGCCTCGTCCAACTCGCGAGGTGTTCTGGCCGCCAGATTCTGCTGTTTCCGTGCGAGTTCCTGGATACGCCGCAGCGCATCGTTGACCTCCTGGCTCTGCCGGCTGCGGGCACGCTGCTCTGGCGTTTCATATTTGTCACGGGAGATATCGAGCTCCAGATCCATCAACTCCGTCATGCGATCCTCGCTCGATGACTGTCCGGGGGCACCCTGCTGCCGGCCGGAAGCCACCTGCCGCTCCCGGTTCAGCGCTTCAGCCCGCAGGAATGCGTTCAGGGCTTTCCGTTCGGGTACCAGCGCATCGCGAAGGTCTCCGACCGTAAGCTTCCCGACGGCCTCGCTCATAAAGCCAACCGCTTCACGCAGCAGGGCGACCAGTCTGCGGCTTTGCTCATCCTCCAGCAATTCGAGGGAAAAGGCCGTCTGGTTGATCCGGTCCTCGATACTGTTCTTGAGCGCACCCTGCGCCTGCACCAGGGCGGAGCGTGAGGAGGAAAATTCCTCTTCATCCATCGTGCTTCGTTCCCGAATGAGCTTCCAAGTCGCGGCAATAATCTGTTGTTGCGACAGAACCGTTTGGCCAGGACTACCGGCCATGGGAGATCCTCCCATATTTGCCGCCTGTCTGTATTGCTGATCAAACGGCATGACCTCAACGAAATACATGTCGCTGAACTCGGGCTCCTCGTGATAGGCATCCCCCGCTTCGATGTAATACGAGATCACGTCACCTGCCTGGAGTCCATATTCCTCCAGATAGAAAAGATGGCTGCCGCTCACTTCCAGGTCGGTTCCGCCGGCGGAAGAGAGTTCGACCGACTGCTCCTTCTCGCCATTCACGGAAAACCGCATTTGAAAGGAGGCAACACCATAGTCATCGGTCGCCTCCGCCGCCACGAGTACTTCGTCGATGGCATTGACGCGCACATCACGCAGCGGCTCGAGCAACGTGATCACCGGCTTCAGGTCATCCAGTGCCCTGATGCTGTACTCTTCGGGAAACTGGTTTTGTTTGTTCCGGTTGTCGGTGAGGTGGACGGAATACGTGCCGTCCGACTCGAGCGGAAGTGTTGCTACGTAGTGTCCATCGGGCCGGCTTTCCATTTCGATCTCCACACCCGTATCCAGGCGAATCACACCGGCGGTGAGCTCGCCCCGGGTTGCGACGTCAATCTCGACGATCGAGCCTTTCAGCCCTCGTATGTCGCCCGTATCCTCCTCACTTGCCGGTTCGAGACCGGTATATGCGGGAAACGTGTAGGTGAGGTCGATCCGGTCGACTTCGGGAAACTCATACAGCGAAAGCGTATAGACTTTCGACCGTGTATCGCCGGCCTGTACGTAATAGGACACGTCGGTTTGAAGTGCGCTCAAGACATGCATGTGGATGTTCGGCTCCACACCACGTGTCATGTCGACCTGCTGCCAGAGGCTGTCTCCTGCATTGAAGTGCAGAACGGCAACGTCCGTACCCGCGTCCATAAGCGTAGCGACGATCTCCTGATCCGCCCCCTGTTCCACTTCGGCATTGCCCGGCTCAATGAGCAGTTCCGGCTCGGGGACAAGTGTTGCGAAATCGATGCGGTTGAGCCCTTCGGAGACGTCACGAAATGACGTTGTCAGAAACGCGACAAAAACGATGGCCACCACGGATGACGCCACGGTCCAGATCCGTTCGCTTCGTCTGTCCAGCATGCCGCCCAGACTGATCGAACGGGTGGCGAGCGCGCCCTCGTCCAACAGGCGCTCTATTATCGGATCTTTGCCGGAGATCCACGAATTGTACCCTTCCAGCTCGACGGCGCTGTTCAGCCGATCCTCCAGATCGGGGTACCGCTCCTCGATGTAAAGTGAGATGTCGCGTTCCGTGATCCGACGCGCCAGCGGCTTGACCAGCGAAATCCAGACGGCGGCGAGCACAGCCGCAAGCCAGACGACGGCAACCGAAGCCCGCAAGAGAACCGGCACCTCCGGCCATGAATGCAAGGCCAGGAACAGTAGTCCCATAACCACAAACACCGTTAGTGACACCGACAGGCCGCGCATAAGCGTGCGTCGTCGCCATCGGCGCGTCACCTCGGCGAGGAGTTCACGAATCCAAACCCTGCTTTTTGTGCTCATGTCGACACGTCGGTTTTGTGTATGTGAGTGCCGGGGCGACTGCGGTGACTGAGGACTGACTCGACCGTATACAGAACGATCAGCAACAACAACGCAACGATCCAGAGCGGCTGCCGTGCTTCCACCTCTGGCGGCCGACCGCCTCCTTCATCTTCCAGGCCGGTCTCCGGTCTCGAGACCCGGACGGCCGCATAGGCCTCTTCGGGATCGAGATAGGACAGATCTGATTCTTCCGGATCTACATTGACGCTAAACGGATACCGTTCATTCTCCGAAACGGCCAGATAATGGCCGGGTACGTCCGTCGATCGAAATGGGGCAATGCCGTCCGGACCCGCGGAGATCTGATGCTGCTGATCTTCAGGCGCTCGCACGTCCCACGTCTGTCCCGGTCTACCCTCGAGCAGCACCGTACTTCCGACGACGTAACGCGGAGGTTGCGCCGTCCCGACGGCATGGCCGGCCATCTCGTATACGAACGGTATGAAACTTTCGTGTATCGGGAAGTCCGTCCATGACGAACCGAATGATGAGGCATAGACCAGCATTGTGCCCTGGCCAAACGAGCTTTCGACCAGCATGGGATCACCCGAATCGAACGAGGCGATCACACGGGATGTGGAATCGGGACGAAGCTGTGCAAATCCGGAGAATCGCGGACGGAAAACCGCACCCGTTCCCGATTCCGCGATGGAACGGAAAACGGGATGCTGCATGTCGGCATCGCCGATGATCACATCCGTGGTGTGCCCGTCGCCCATTCCCGACAGACCGTCGATCGCTCCCAGTTGGAGGCGCGCGAACAACGGCCGGTAGGCCGTGGGATCCGAGGCACCGCCGAAGCCAATGATGAGTCCGCCCCCTTCGGATACAAAGCGTTCCACGGCATCGATCTGTGTCACAGAAATGGTCTCCAGATTCGACAAAACAAGGAGCCCGACTTCCGAGAGCCGAGGCGTTGTGAGCCGTCCGGGAGATCCGGAGTCGTACGCAAAGAGATCGTACCCCGCCAGTGTAAAGGCGGTTTGGAGATACAGCCGGTCTCGTCGCGCATCGGCTGTGCCGCTGTCCACCACCAGAAGACCGGGCGGTCCTTCGACCGCGTGGGTAAAATAGAATGTGTTGTCGGCCTCTAGCGGATCGTCCGGGATTACAATCCGCCCCTCCAGCCGGCCCTGTTCCGCTATATTTTGCAGGTATGAGAAGCGACTGGAGAGTGCGGCTTCGTGCACCCTCGTGCCGTCGACTTCCAGGAATACCGAGCCGTCACGGCCCGGCGGCAGACCCTGGATCCGTGCCTCATACTGCACAGAGGTTCCGGCCTCCTTTCGCTTCTCCAGCAGGGCGAAATCCTCGATGCGGGCGTTTGCTTCCGCCACTCCTTCCGTTGGTGAGGGTTCATACTCCACGCCGGGAGGCAACATCCACGGCTCTACCGTTTCACCCCAGCCGGACCGCTGCATGTCGGAAATCAGCACCAGTTTACGGCGTTCATGCCGTGCGCCGGAAAGGATTTCATGCCCGTACTGCAGTGCCTGGTTGATATTGGTGGTCCGAAAGCCGGGGTCCATATCGGCCACAGCCACACGGTGAAGATCCATGTCATCCGACAGCGCGGAGGCTTGGCGCGCGGTCTCATCGAAGTGCACAACCGAAAACTCATCGCCGTCACGTGCCGCAGCAATCCTGGAGAGGGCATCGTCCTTTGCAGCCTCGAACCGGTCTCCGGCGCGCATCGACATCGAGACGTCCATCAGAAGGACGGTGGAAGTGCGTTCATCGGTAGACAGGAGGGCGATCGATGCATCCTGATGGAACGGACGAGCGAAGAGTAGTGCGAGGAGTACGAGCATGCCCGCACGCAGAAGCATCAGCAGGATATCTTTTATTTTTGTACGCTTGCGCTGACGACTCTTGACATCCTGGAGCAACATAAGGGAGGGAAACGGGACCGTGGGTGCCGTTGCCTGTCTTACCAGATGAATCAGCACCGGTACGGCGGCTGCCGCAAGGCCATACAGGAAGAAACCGTTCAGAAAGCCCATATCATCCCTCAGCGCCGTTTTCTTCTTGCAGCCAGATAGCCGAACAGGGCAAAATCGAGCGGCTGATCCGTCCGGATCATATGGTAATCCGCCCCCAGCCTGCCACATCCCTCTTCGAGCTGTTGACAGAACGACTGCATGCGTTCCAGATAGGTTTCCCGTACTTCTCGTGCGCTCAGGAGGATCTTGCGACCTGTTTCGATATCCTCTAATTCCAGAACTTTATCGAACGTAAAGTCGAGTTCCTCCGGATCGAGAATGTGAAATACGATCACTTCCGAGCCGTTGAATCGAAAGTGTCGAATGCCGTCCAATAACTCCTCTGGACTCCCGAGCAAGTCCGAAACCAGCACTACAAATCCCCTCTTCCGCAGTGTTTCGGCCAATTTGTGCAGCGGTTTTCCAAGGGCGGTTGTGCCTCCCGCCTTGGCTTGCCGTATCTCATTGATAAGCAACCGGAGGTGGCCGGACGTGCTTTTTGCGGGAAGACGGGTGACGATATCGTCGTCGAAGAGCGTCAGCCCCACACTATCCCGCTGGCGCACCATGAAGTAGGCCAGTGACACCGCGAGATAGAACGCGTAGTGAAGTTTCGTGATACCGTTAGAGCCGTAATCCATCGAGCGGCTGACGTCCACCAGGAGCTGCAGGCTGGTATTGGTTTCGTCTTCGAACTCCTTGATGAAGAGCCGGTCGGTCCGTGCATAGAGTTTCCAGTCGACGTGCATGGGGTCGTCCCCCGGTGTGTACGGACGGTATTCCACGAATTCGACGGAAAAACCTTTGTACGGACTCCGATGGAGGCCCCCTACAAACCCTTCGACCACGGAACGGGCCAGCAGCTCCAGGTTGGAGATGCGTGTCAGCACTTCCGGATTGATAAACCGCTCTTTTGCTATCTGATGTGGACCTTGCACGCCGGTTTCCCTGCTCTTGTTGGTATCTGACCGATCAGGCCAGGGTGGAACGGGGTTCTTCCACCAATTCCAATAGTTTCTGGATCACTTTCTCCGTATCGACTCCTTCGGATTCTGCGTAGAAATTGGTGAGTATGCGGTGGCGGAGGACGGCCGGGGCGAGGGCTCTGATGTCCTCGATTGCCACGTTGTACCGGCCCCGAAGCGCTGCACGTACCTTGCCGCCCAGCAGCAGGTATTGTGTGGCCCGCAATCCGGCACCCCAGCCCACCCAGTTGTTGACGAAATCCGGGGCATCTTCCTCGCCTGGCCGGGAACTGCGTACGAGTTTAACGGCATATTCGCCGACATTGGATGGGACAAACACCTTCCGAACGACTTTCTGGATGGCCATGATCTCCTCGCCGCCGATCACGGGCTCCATGGGTGACAGATCGGATGCCGTGGTCTCGAGCGCGACCGACAGCTCGTCGTCCGCCGACAGATATCGGATAACCACATTAAACATAAACCGGTCGAGCTGGGCTTCGGGCAAGGGGTAGGTGCCTTCGAGCTCGATCGGATTCTGGGTCGCCAGCACGAAAAAGGGTCTTGCGAGATCGAACCGCTCACCCCCGCTGGTCACCTGATACTCCTGCATGGCCTCCAGCATA
>CAZIIP010000237.1:0-5883 GCA_964539455.1 uncultured Rhodothermales bacterium | reverse complement strand
TGAACCGGTAGCAAACGCCGTCGCCGCCGACATCACGAATACAATTATCGGGAGCAGCGCCGGCCTGACCGCCTCGCCGAGAGCGGAAATGAGGTAGGGAGCCGTCTGCAGCACTTCATTCACCTGCGACAACGCCCAGGCAAGCGTGAGTATTATGATTGCCGAAAGCATGGCCGAGATTCCTGCCGACCACGCCTCTACCACCTCTCCGGTCGTCAAAATACCCTGTACAAGCGACAAGGCAGCGGCGACGAGTACCGCCAACAGCGACGCCCACATCATTGCTCTAAACGAATCCCCCTCCCCTATGATCTCACGAATGCCCGCTTCCGATCCCGCCGTCGCAGACCCGGTCACGTAAATCGCGAAGAGCGTACCGAAAACCAGCACAATCACAGGGATAAAGGCATTCAGCGCGCGCTGGGGCTTGTCCTCGTAGGCCTTCATGGCTTCGTTTTCGGATACGGAAGCTCCGATACTAGCATCCGGAGCGAAGACTTCGCCGGAAGTCCGGGCCCTCAATTCCGCGTGATACATAGGACCGAAATCTCGGCGCGTAATTGTAACGGCAAACACAAAGAAGAGCGCCAGAATGGTGTAGAAACTGTAAGGGATCGAATTGAGAAAAACGGAATAAGCCGCTTCCGAATAACCGGACAGTTGGCCCACCGCCTCATCAATCAGACCCACCTGAAATCCGATCCAGGTCGTCACAAGCAACAGGGTGGATACGGGCGCGGCAGTGGAATCGACGAGGTAGGCGAGCTTTTCCCTCGATATGCGCAACCGGTCGGTGATCGGTCGCATTGTGTTGCCGACGATGAGGGTATTGGCATAGTCGTCGAAGAATATGGCCACACCCAATATGACGGTTGATATCTGACCCCTTCGGGCGTTCTTCGCCCACTTGGAGATGCGGTTTACGATTCCCATCGTTCCCCCGTTGCGCGAGATGATGCCCACCATCCCTCCTATCATGAGCGAGAAAATAATTACCGACATATGGTCCGGGACAAGGAGAGCCTGCAGAACGTATCGAACGACCGTATCCAATAAACCGTACCACAGTCCCTTCAGCGACAACCCATACACTAACCAGGCGCCGACCCATATACCGGCAAATAACGCCGGTATTACCTGGCGGAAAACCAGGGCCGTTACGATGGCCAGTATGGCAGGCAAGAGCGATAACCAGCCGGGGATCAAGGGCACCGTTTCCTCCGCTAGAACCCGGCTGCCGGAGGTTACGGTAATCGAGACCGGCTTCCCTTCCGACACGGTCGTGCGCACCTCACCGACTCCTTCGTCGAGCGCCACGTCAACCTCCTCTCCATTCACCGTCACGATCGCAACACTATCCGTGACTTGACCAAGAATTGAGACCGTAAACGGAATCCCGCGAAGAACGACCTCGGGCGTTTCGGCCTCCGGTCGGTACCGTTCCTGAGCAAGGGCATGTGAAGTTTCGATGTGCAGCAAACACAGCAAAAACAGCGCCAAATAAGGTGCGCGCATACGAGAATGCCGATTGAGTATCATCGCAATATCTGTTTCGGCTCACGCATCACGGCGCTGGACAGTGCCGAACGTTCTGTCTCCGGCATCGCCGAGTCCCGGACAAATAAATTTTTCGCCGTTCAGCTCGCGATCAACCGAACCTGTCACGATAGCCACATCGGGATGTGCTTCCTTGACGGCTTTGATGCCCTCGGGTGATGCAATTACGCACACGAACGTGATGTCGTTTGCTCCTTGACTCTTCAGGTGTCGAATAGCACCAATTGCACTTCCGCCGGTCGCCAACATAGGATCCACCAGATACACTTTTGCAGCTTCCAACTTGTACGGTATGCTCGCATAGTAGTCAACCGGCAGATGCGTCCGTTCGTCTCTGTACATCCCGATATGTCCGATTCTGGCTTCCGGAACGAACCGGACAAAACCGTCGACCATCGATAAACCGGCACGCAATATGGGCACCACTACCACCTCGGATGCGACGGCATATCCGATCGTCCATTCAATAGGTGTCTCGACCTGTTTGGTCGATGTGGAGAGGGTGCGCATTGCCTCATAAGCAAGTATCGCCGAAGCTTCTGAAATAACACGCCGAAAATCTCCGTGCGAGGTATCCTTGTTGCGCAGAATTGTCAGGTCCCTCTTTAACAGTGGGTGATCGACAACCAGCGGATCGGGGTTATCCATTGATTCCGTCGCTAGGATGGTCGGTTGCCTATATACGGCTTTCTCTCGAAATAGCTGTTCGACAACCGGGCGACCACACCGGAAAGCATCACGAGTGCGATCAGGTTCGGGAAGGTCACAATACCCAGTGCGACGTCTCCCATAACCCAGATTGTCGCAAGCGGCACTGTCGCACCTACGAAGTGCATGATGACAAAGGCGACCTTATACCAGATGATCCCCGGCTCTCCGAAAAGGTAATTCGCACAGCGGTCGCCGTAGTAAGACCACGAAATGGAGGTAGATATAGCAAATAATAACACCGATATAAGTACGATGGTATTTCCTGCTCCGCCCAATCCCTTCGTAAACGCCATTGCCGTCAACGGTGCTCCGGTTTCTACGGCCTCACCGTACAACACTTCGTATCCGTTTCCTTCGTCGTCTACGGCGATCTGCTGCGCGGTGCGAATGGTGCCTGTGAAAGGTTGCGTAAGCGCCTCGTCCGTGAAGAACTTGTCTATTGCCACATCATGCCAGGCAAATCGTCTCTGTTCGTCTGTTTGCTCGGGAATCCCGTCAGCTATTCGAATGGTCGAGGGCGCATCACCGCCGATAAATACGCCTCTGCTATCCAGCGCGATATAGGTGATATCGCCCGATGACAAGTCCAGGGGAGTCGCAACGCGCTCCGTCCACACGCCCGTCGTCAGGATGACCAAGCCCGTCATCGTGCATATCAAAATGGTGTCGATAAACGGCTCGAGCAGTGCGACGACACCCTCGGATACGGGCTCATCGGTTTTCGCTGCGGCGTGCGCAATGGGTGCCGACCCTTGGCCCGCCTCGTTGGAGAACAGGCCGCGCCTGATCCCCCAGACCAGTGTCATCATAAACACCCCCGTACCCGTACCGGCCACGCCGGAGGTCGGATTGAAGGCCTCCCGGAATATCATCTGGAAGGACGGAAAAACCGATTCGTAGTTAATGCCAATGATGACCAGCGCACCCACGATATAGATGAGTGCCATCGCCGGGGCGAGAATACCGGTAACCCTCCCGATCCGTGTAATACCACCCAGTATTACCAACGCGACCAGCGTTGAGGTACACAGCCCGGTTGCCCAAACGGGCACTCCCAGCGTCGAATTGATTTGATCGGCAACCGTGTTCGCCTGGACGGCATTTCCCGTCAGGAACGACGTGATCATCAGCATCCCGGCAAAGAATACGGCCACCGGCTTCCAGTTTCGGCCCAGACCCCGTTCTATGTAGTACATCGGGCCTCCGGAAACAGAGCCCGTCCACTTATCACCGCCGCCCGCTTCCTCAATTCGATACTTCTGCGCAAGCGTTACTTCCGCATATTTGATGGCCATCCCAAACAACGCCGTGACCCACATCCAGAAGAGGGCGCCGGGTCCCCCGAGATGAATGGCGATCGCCACCCCCGCGATGTTACCGATTCCGACCGTCGCCGATAGTGCCGTTGTAAGCGCCTGAAAGTGTGGCACGTCGCCCGGTTCATCCGGATCGTCGTATATACCACTGGTGACGGCAAAACCATGCGCAAGTCTGCGAAACTGGATGAATCCCAGACGAATCGTCAGAAAGATCCCCGTTCCCAGCAGGGCGATCATGATGATCGGGATCGATTCGCCTCCTATAGAGGGACCAAAGCTCCAGACGTATTCCTCCAGCGTTCCTAATATGCTTTCAAGAATCTCCATCTACCCGTGACCTGGGAGTATATGTGCCCAAAAATAATGGCTTGTGCGTACGAATCGGGAATGCTCCCCGTGCATCTTTGTGTGGGGAAACGAACCTGCGCCACGACCGACCAAAGAAGCGGCAAATATAACCGTCCAAAGAGGCGCTTGCAAAAAGTGGCACCCATAAAACACGGCTGAACGGGGTGTTCAACCGGCATGTGAGCTTGAAAAACGCCCAAAAATTCGTTACATTCTGTATCGATTCAGTTGCGGGGTGGAGAAGTGGTATCTCATCGGGCTCATAACCCGAAGATCGCAGGTTCGAATCCTGCCCCCGCTACCACCGTCAAGCTGCAGACCGACGTGATCTGCAGCTTTTTTGATTATTGCCCCCTTGACGCGAGCGGGTGCACTCCACCGTCCCGTTATTGCCTCCCGTCAGGCGACCCGGCGCACTCTACCGTCCCATTATTGCCCCCTTGACGCGAGCGGGTGCACTCCACCGTCCCGTGTGCTCGTCAGCTTTCCGTTTCCGTCGTTTCCGTTTTCTCGGCTGCTTCTTCTCGCAGCAATCCCAGAGATAATTTCACTTGACGCTTGATACTCTCGCGCTCCTTGTCGTTTTCCCTCAGCCACTCTTTGGTCGCCTCTTTTCCCTGTCCAATGCGCGTCTCGCCATATGAGTACCAGGATCCGCTCTTCTGAATGATATCCCTTGCTGAGGCCAGATCTATCAATTCACCCACGGAGGATATGCCTTCTCCATATATGATATCGAACTCCGCATCCCGGAACGGCGGGGCGACCTTGTTCTTGACCACGCGCACCCGTGTGCGGTTACCGATCACATCCGTTCCGTCTTTGATCGCTCCTATCCGCCGAATATCCATCCGCACGGACGAGTAGAATTTCAGCGCGTTACCGCCCGTGGTGGTTTCCGGATTGCCGAACATCACGCCGATTTTCATCCGGATCTGGTTAATAAATACCAACGACGTTTTCGTGCGGTTGATAACCCCGGTCAGCTTTCGGAGCGCCTGACTCATCAGACGGGCCTGCAAACCAACATGGCTGTCGCCCATATCTCCTTCGATTTCCGACCGCGGAACCAACGCGGCAACGGAGTCGATCACAACCACATCGAGCGCCCCGCTTCGCACAAGTGTCTCACTGATCTCCAATGCCTGTTCGCCGGTATCCGGTTGTGAGACCAGTAGATTTTCCACATCGACGCCGAGTTGCTCCGCATATGTCGCATCAAAGGCATGTTCGGCATCAATAAATGCACAGACTCCCCCGAGTTTTTGCGCTTCTGCAATCACATGAATGGCCAGCGTGGTCTTGCCGGAAGATTCCGGACCATAGATCTCCGAAACCCTGCCACGAGGTACACCACCGACCCCCAACGCATGGTCCAGCGCAAGCGACCCGGTTGAGATAGCTTCGATCGATACGGGCGGCCGGTCGCCGAGCCGCATAATCGAACCGACACCAAAGTCCTTGTCAATCTGCTTCATCGCCATTTCAAGAGCCTTCATTTTTGCCGACTGGCTCTGATTGGCATAGTCCGTTGAATTCTGAGGCTTTTGTGCCATTTCTGCCTGGGTTGATGCGTTAGGAACGGATGATCCAGTTACAGTTCGTTCTCATCGGAAACGGAACGACCGACTTTATGCATACATGCGCAATAAGCGACAAATCAACGCCAATATACAAAGATGCACATATACGGCACATATTCTTGTCCAGACTTTTCATTTGCTCGGCCTTTCAGCGCAAAAGCCTCAATCGCAGCAAATCCAGGGCACGCGTCGAGGTCAGTTCCTTGTTTGTCCGTCTATCCAATGTCAATATCATGCCACGCGATACCGTTTCCTGCTCATTTGCATGCGCAATCCAAATCGTTCCCACCGGTTTGGCCTCGGAGCCACCACCGGGCCCCGCTATTCCCGTTGAAGCCAATCCATCCGTTGAACCGAACACCCGA
>CAZIIP010000236.1:0-5912 GCA_964539455.1 uncultured Rhodothermales bacterium | reverse complement strand
GCTCCAGTCCAGATACACGGCCGAAGCGGCACCGTGCATAAGGAAAACGAATGTCTCGACAAGAACCGCACCTACGCTCAACTTTTTTCGCTTTTCATAGACGGTACCGGCATAGTGAAATGCGAGCCAAGCCAATCCGACCGTGCCCACAAATACGGAAATTTGAATCCAGATCATTGCAGAAGCGCCTCCCTGCGGCATGGATATAATCGAGAGCATGGTACGAATCCCCGAACTGGCATCGAATTACTAAAGTATGTCTGCCTCACTGCAAATACATGAGAGTGAATATGTATCACCCATCATTGCTCTTCAACCTGAAAACCGCCACCGTCGTTCTTTGTGCGTGTGTCACATTCTTCACCGCATTCGTGCCCGGATCGCGGCGCTGCGCCGCGCTATCGACCACGGCCCGGCACTTCAGTACACCCTACCGGCCCACCTGCCTCTCTTTGTCCGACCGGCTGATCCTTCTGTGGACACATGCATCCGGACCGACCAGTGGGTATTTTTTTGTTTTGTCCCCATGACTACACCTTCGGCTCTCGACCGCATAGCCCGCAGAATAAAACCCGCCTGAAGCGAAACTTTATGAACGAAATGATCGTTATGGACGGATATTGAGCCATGGTGCTGGTTAGTCTTGTAATCACCCCAACAGTTATTTCGTATGTCCGGCACATTTTTTCGAGCGCTTCAGTCAGCGCGGCTGCAAAAGGTGATCCTGTGGACGCTACTCGGTTTTACGGTCGTTTCGCTGGCGGGGTACTGGATGTTCGCCCTGCACCCGGAGAACCTGGTGAAGTACCCGGGAGCGCTCTCGTTCTATTCCATCTCCTTCGAGTTTTTTGCTCAGATTCAGGTCAGTCTCAGTTTTGTAGCGCTGGGTCTGTACCTGCTGGGACAGGTGCGTCTTAGGTGGATCGGCGCCTTTCTCCTGGTTTACGGCGTTAGCTTTTTAAGTGAGTTCGTGGGTACCACTTTTGGTGTGCCGTTTGGGCCATATAGCTATACGCACATGCTCGGTATACAATGGTTCGACCGCGTACCGATTCTCATCCCCGTGTCGTGGTTTACCATGACGATTCCATCCTATCTACTTGCGCGTACCGCTTTTCCAAAACAGATCCTCTTGCGAACTGCCTTTGCTGCATTTCTGTTGACGATGTGGGACCTCAGCCTTGATCCGGCGATGAGCCACCTTACCACCTATTGGATTTGGGGTGAGTCGGGTGCCTATTTTGGTATGCCGGCCGTCAACCTTGCAGGCTGGTACGTCACGTCGCTGGTGTTGATGGCGCTGCTACCCCTGGCTGGAATCGAAAAATGGGCGGACGGGCTATCGCTTAGCTGGATGACGGCCTACTACGGCATCGTGCTGTTGATGCCGTTCGGTATGAGCTTTGCCGCAGGACTGACCGCCGCGGTTGCGGCCACGGCAGCGGCTATCGCATTTGCAGCGCTGGTGCTGCATTATACCGGACACTCGGGCACCACCGGCAATTCGATCGCAAAGCATGCGCCCGCCCCGGAAGACAGGGAACGTAACCCTGAACAGCCCGAGACACCTGAGAATTCATGGGCCTACTTTCGGCACCACTCCCGGTCCTTTTCTGCTGCGTCCATGCTCTTCGGACGCTATGATCGGAAACGCGTCTCTTACCTGTATTCTTATTGCCGCCTGACGGATGATCTCGTAGATCATGCCGCCGGAACGGATCGGCAGACCTTCGAAGCGCTGGACAAATGGGAGAAGTTAAGCCGTTGTGCTTATGACGGGAAGGCAAGCGGCATAGCGTGGCTCGATGTCGCTATGCAGGATGCGCGTAATGCAGGATTGCCGTTCTCCGTCGTCGAAGCGTTGCTTCAAGGCGTCAGATCGGACATCAGTACGGTGGCAGTGGAGGACGTGGGTGAACTCGACAGGTACTGTTACCGCGTCGCAGGCGTTGTCGGCCAGTGGATGTGCTATGTATTCGGCGTTACGGATCGCCGGATGCTGGACAGGGCGACTGCGCTGGGCAAAGCCATGCAGTTGACGAATATCTTGCGAGACGTCGGAGAAGACTATCGCAACGGGAGACGCTACCTGCCGCAGTCGCTTATGGACGAGTTCGAGGTCGACGAAGAGGCCCTGCAGGCAATGATGAACGGCGCGCCCGTCAACGACGCCTATCGGGCACTGATAAAGCATATGATGCATCGGGCGGATCGGCTCTACGATTACGCGTGGGAGGCGATTCCCCGTCTGCCGTCAGGCTTCCAGCGTGCAGTGGTGGTTTCTGCCGCACTCTACCAGGGTATTCACGACGAAATCGTCGCCAACGCATACGATAACCTCACCAAACGTGCTTTCACCTCACCTGGAAAGAAAGCAGTGCTTGCAGGCAAAGGAATGCTACGCCTGCGAAAAACAACCCGGAGTGCAGCCTCTTCCGGCTCCACCGAACCGGCCTATTTTACCACTGCAGCGGAACCAACCACACATGATTTAACCCGCGACCGGATCTGATTGGAACGACTGATTCCGGTATAGATGATTCGAATAATGAAAAAGAATAGCGCAATCATCATCGGTAGTGGCTTTGGCGGACTCGCTCTGGCAAACCGGCTACAGGCATCCGGTTTTGAGACCACTATCCTTGAGAAAAGAAAAAAGATCGGCGGCCGCGCCTATCAGTGGAAATCCGGCGGATATACGTTTGATATGGGGCCCAGCCTGGTTACCGCCACTGAGATTATCGACGACGTATTCAAGGCGGCAGGGCGGCGACTGGGCGATTATTTAGATCTGGTGCCGCTTGATCCTTTCTACCGTGTGTTTTTCCACGACGGAACGCACATCGACTACACGGGAGATCCCAAGCGTATGAAAGCACAGATGCGTGCCTTTAATCCCGGCGATGCCGACCGGTATGATGCCTTTATGCGGGATGTGCGAAGGGTGTACGATGCCGTCATTACCGAAAAAATGGGCGCGCGGCCTTTCGAGACGTGGCGTTCGATGCTTGATTTCGTGCCGAAGGCGCTTCAGTTGAAGGCCTATCTTCCCGTCACTTCTTATGTGCACAAGTACTTCAAAGACTTCCGGCACCATTTCCTCTTCAGCTTCCACCCGTTGTTCATCGGCGGCCATCCCTTCCGGTCTCCGGCTGTGTACACCATGATCCCCTACCTCGAGCGCGAGCAGGGTGTCTGGTACACAAGGGGCGGTATGTATGCGCTCGTCGAAGCACTGGGACAACTATTCACGGAGCAAGGCGGCGTGATCCATACGGATGCCGAAGTGGAAGAGATTGTCATTGAAAACGGCCGTGCTTCAGGCGCTGTGGTCGACCGGACGCATTTCCGCGCTGACATTGTCGTTTCCAATGCCGACGTGGGTCATACCTACGGCCATCTCATAGCTTCGCAACATCGCAAGAGATGGACCAATCGCAAGGTTGAGAATATCGACTACTCTATGAGTTGTTTTCTTCTCTATATGGGCGTAAAAAAGGAGTATCCTGAGCTGACCCATCACACACTGATTCTTGCCGAACGCTACAAGGGTCTCATTGACGATATTTTCCGAAATACGCCACTGCCCGACGACTTCAGCATGTATCTGCATGCGCCTACAAGAACCGATCCTTCCATGGCTCCTCCCGGATCGGAGAGCCTTTATGTGCTGATCCCCGTCTCGAACCTCAAGGGTCCAACCGACTGGAGCAGCATGGAGGCACCATTTACCGACAAGGTTATTCAGATCCTGGAAGATTGGGGGCTGGACGGACTTCGCGAGCACATCGAAGTCCAGAAAGTGTGGACACCGCTCGACTTTGAGGAAAATCTGAATGCCATGTACGGCAATGCTTTTGCCATTGAGCCGAAATTGACGCAAACCGCATTCTTCCGACCGCACAATACGTCGGAAGACATAAGCGGCCTCTATTTTGTCGGAGCAGGGACCCATCCGGGGGCGGGTATTCCCGGTGTGATGCTATCGGCAGAAACGACGGAGTACTGCATACGACGGGATCTCGGAACGGCGATCGACCCCGCCGGGCCACACACGCCCGAAGAGGAAGTGGTTGCGACATGATACCGGAGAGCATCGGCCACCAGTTGCCACTGGCCACAGATGGCCAGGTGGTGATCGTTACTGAAGATGACGTTCCGGTAGGCGTCCTTGGAAAGATGCAGGCACACACCGAGGGCGTCCTCCATCGCGCGATCTCCGTTTTCGTTTTCGATTCTGCAGGAAGAATGCTGATTCAGCGCAGGGCGGAAAACAAATATCACTCAGGAGGGAAGTGGTCCAATGCGTGCTGCTCCCATCCTCTTCCGGGAGAGTCGGCACCAGACGCTGCGGAACGGAGGCTTATGGAGGAAATGGGATTCAAAACCGGGCTACAGCACGTTGGCGCGTTGCGCTACCGTGCTACTGTCGACGGGCTTATCGAATATGAGTACGATCACGTATACGTCGGCAGATACGACGGGCCCGTCCGCTCAAATCCCGAAGAGGTAGGAGCGTGGCAATGGGTGTCACGCAGGCGTCTTGCGAAATCGATTCTCAAACACCCGGAGCGGTACACACCGTGGTTTCACCTGTTGTTCGACCACGCATGTCAATGCTGGGCTTCTATGAACGGTCAGTCGCCGGAGGTCGTTTTGAGCGCGGCAAGTCCCCGTCGCGACGGCATCACGGAGGCAGTCATCATTCCTGCTGCGTTCCCATGAGATCCTGAAGCCCCGCTCCGGAACGAATTTCTCCAGGTTCCGACAGAAACAGGGAAGCCATCAGTGCCCGTGGAGCAGGATCATCATCGTAGGAGTCCCACGTTGTCGGCGGCACTTGAATCCGGCGATGTTGCGCCGTTTCGTCACCGTTCAGTCGTCTGCCCGCCGACCATTTGCCCGCAACATATTTGCCCTCCTCTACCCGGCGAATAGCAGCCGTCGTGCCCTTCTCGCTGCCTGCTACCGTAATGGTATAGCCTTCACCGGCGAAGAGAAACCGATCGGCCGCGACCTGAATGACCAGTCCATAAGCTACATCGTCCTGCGTTCGCTTCTGATTAAACCGTACCGTTAGCAGGTAGGGATCAAAACGGAGCAAGACCGACTCTGGACCGGTCCGGGTCTCAAGAATGCCGGCCATTCTGCCGGTGCCCTGGGCAGCGGTGATCAACGGCATCAAATTGTCGAGCAGTTTGTAGCTATCGAACAGCGGATCGTGCAGATCGAGACCTTCAATCCCAAACGGTGCAAACACCAGGCCATCGTGTTCGGCTATGGCCCAGAAAACGTTTCGGGAAGACTCGAACCTGCGAAATGTGTCCAGTTCAAACCACACATCACCGGTCGCTTCCGGAATGATCAGCGGATTGCCGTCCCGATGAAATGCGGCGGTAACCCGCTTGAAATCTTCCAGGTAGATGTCGGGAGCGAGCGCGTCCAGATGCGGTGCCCCGATTTGCCAGACCACCAGTTCACGCGCTATGGGCCCACCTGAAGGATAATCGCCCGGATCGTCCTCACCCGGGCTTACCAGCCATGCGTTGGCGAAGAGCGGCAGCGGATAGGCCTTTTTCCCTGCTTCCGCGACTGCGTCCAGATAACGGGCGTAGTGCCAACTCATGAAGATCTCGTCCACTTCCGGACCATCTCCGAATACCTGCGTCCACGTTCCCGATTCCGGCATTCCCTGCGACCGCCGGCGCTCCAATGCCAGTCCTCTACCGCTTTCGGAGCGTTGCCGTAATCCGGAGATGAATGCACGGGGGACCTCGGCAGAAAAGGCACGTTGTGCCGGAGCGGAGTGATCGCGCGAGGCACCAAGGAGTCCGACTTCATTTTGCACCTGTACCATAATTACCGTGTAGCGTCCCTCGTCAATCCGCCTGATATGCCTCATGAGCGCGGCA
>CAZIIP010000235.1:0-5913 GCA_964539455.1 uncultured Rhodothermales bacterium | reverse complement strand
TGCCCGCTACGAGAAGGTCCGCCACGGCGGATCGGTGGTCTCCTGTGCGGTGCTCATTGCCGTGGGTTTGGTGGGAACCATTACCGCCATGAGGCACCTGGGTTGGCGTGCGACATTCGGACAGGGTACGGGTACGGAAACCACCGGTGCCCGGCCCGTGGCCAACAGGGGCCTCTACAGCTATTCCCGCAACCCGCAACTCGTGTTTTATGCTTTGTTTCTTGCAGGATGTGTGCTCTTGTGGCCATCATGGGGTGGTCTGGTCTGGCTGGTCCTGTACGCCGTCATCGCCGTTCTTATGGTGCGTACCGAAGAGAAGCATCTTCAGTCGGCCTACCCGGACGATTTCAACCGCTACGCTGAACAGGTCCCCCGGTGGCTCGGTCCGAAGCGGGAGGGGCCATTGATACGCTAGAGTCATTATATTTGCGGCCGAAGCCTGGTTTTGTTTTGCCTGTGCGGCATTTTATTTCGTGGCAATACGGTTTCTGTGGATGAGGAAAAGGAAGGATTGAGTGCAGGATTGTTACCTTCCGGGGTATGGGCACGCAGTACTCGAGAAGGAGATTCCTGGCACTGGCGTCGGCCGGAGGAGCGGCCGTGGTGAGCGGTTGCGCAACGCTCCGCCGCCCGCAACAGCCATTGACTTCGCGTCGCTGGTGCGGGTTTAATCTGCTGGAGAAGTTCGACCACCGGCGAAATGCGCCGTTTGTTCGAGACGACTTTCGCATGATAGCCGACTGGGGCTTTTCGTTTGTGCGTCTTCCGATGTCGTATTGGTGCTGGTCATCGCCCGACGATCCCTTTCTAATCGATGAAAGAGTCATTCAGGATGTCGATGCGGCGATAACGGTCGGACAGAAGCTCGGGGTTCACGTCAACCTGAATCTCCATCGGGCGCCGGGCTATTGTGTAAATCCACCTGCGGAATCGACCAGCTTGTGGTCGGATCGTAGAGCGCAAGATGCATTTCTGTTCCAATGGAATTATTTCGCCAATCGTTATCGCGGTATATCGTCTGAAGAACTGAGTTTCGATCTGCTCAACGAACCGGCCCGTGTCGAATCGGAGGCCTATGTGTCGATCATGCGCCGCACGATCGACGTGATCCGCGCCGCCGATCCGCAACGGCTTGTCGTGGTGGACGGTCTCCGGTTCGGACGTGAACCCGTTCCGGAGCTATTGGACACAGGGGTCTGGCAGAGCACGCGCGGATACGATCCGATGGTGGTCAGCCATCTTGAGGCGTCCTGGATCAACCGCGAAGAATGGCCCGAACGTCTTGACTGGCCGTACCTGGAGGAGGGAATACAGTACGACCGTGACTGGATAAAGGCAGAAATCATAAGCCCATGGCTGCCGCACGTACGAAGCGGGATGACCGTACATGTGGGGGAATGGGGGGCCTATAACCGGACACCGCATGCCGTGGCCTTGCGCTGGATGGCGGACTATCTGCAAATCTGGAAAGAGGTCGGTTGGGGATGGGCGCTCTGGAATCTGCGGGGATCATTCGGCATCCTCGACAGCGGACGATCTGATGTCGCGTATGCGAAGCTGGGCGGTCACGATCTCGACCGTGAGATGCTGGCGTTGCTTCAGCAGGGGCGGAATGGTCGGGAAGGAATGGGTTAGCCCGCTACTTCTGTCGGAATAATCTAATGATTATCATTCGTGGGTGTGCGGTGACACGCCACCGGTCGTAGAACCTGTCGTAGCCGCGACGCCGGCCAAACGGAGTTTTGGGTGAATAGAATTGCAATTGTACTTGCAGGTGTGATGACGATTGCCGGCGTGGCCGTCATGATGAGGTACTTCGAGTCGGCGCCGGCTATTGTGGAAGACACGCACACGACCTCCGTCCGGCCCTATGGAAGGACCGTCACCACTGCCGAACCGCTCCAGCAGTCCGTGGAGGGGATTTCGGCCTTCCAACGTGGCGAGTATCGAATCAGACCGCTGGCTGCATTCGACGTGCAGGCACGCGTGCTGTCACGCCGTAGATACCGGTTTAGCCGGACGGCACGGCTCTCACCTGTGGACCTTTCGCTGGGGTGGGGCCAGATGTCGGATGAACGCATTCTCGAGCATATCGATATTAGCCAGGGAAATCGCTGGTACTACTGGAAATCGCGGTCGATGCCGATTCCGAAACAGCAAATCCAGCGGCAAAGTGCAAACATGCACATGATTCCGGCAAACGACGAGGTCCGGGTCGCCCTGCTGAAGGCCCGGGAGAACGATGTCGTCTCCTTTAGCGGTTATCTGGTGCATGTCGCGTCTTCGGACGGATTTCGATGGACCAGCTCTACCACACGAGACGACGTCGGGGCGCGGTCCTGCGAGGTGGTTTGGGTGAATGAGTTTGAGGTAATTGACGGATGATGTGGTCTTGCGTACAGCCCGGCGCATGGTTGCGGGACGCATTCGATTCTCGAGGAAGACGAAGCCAAAGGACCGCATCGGTTTTTCAACCGCTAAATTTCACCGGAGGGAGCCTACCATGAAGCGAAACGTCAAGTTGATCGGACGATTCCCGCCACCGATCGACGGGCAGTCCCATGCCACCGCGTTGCTGGCGGGCCTCCTTGAAGAGACGCTGCATGTGGAGCGCTTCGATACGTCGACCGGAGAGACGGAGCACGTGGACGTCGAAGTGCGCTTTCGCTGGAACAAACTCTTCCATTACCTCGGCATGCGGAAGCGCCTGCGGGCAACACGCTCCACCGATCCGGACGCCGCGGTGCTTTGGGCATCCATTTCGCCCTCCGTACTGGGCCATTTTCGAGACGCGACGACCGTATTGCCGATGCTCGCCGGACGTTCGCCCGTCTATGCGGTAATACACTGGGGAAGCTTCGACCGGGTTTTCAAAAAGATATGGACCGCGCCGACGGCCCGCCGGATGGTGCGATACGTTTCGGGATTTGTATTTCTCAATGATCTGCTGTCGGAGCGGTGCGCCGAATGGATCCCCGCACACAAAAGAATTGTCATTCCCAATACACTCGACGAACCGGTTATCTGTTCGGATGGCCAAATCGCCGAGAAGCAAGCACTACGCACGGGAAACAGGCGCATCCGGCTGCTCTTTCTCAGCAACATGGTCACGGCGAAAGGCTACCTGGACGTGCTCGAGGCGGTACGCATCCTCCACGGGCGCGGGGTGTCCGCTGCAGCGGATTTTGCCGGCAAATGGGCATCAGAGAAAGATCGCCAATCATTCGAAGAACGCGTAGAGCGGTACGGCCTTTCAAACGTCGTGAAGCATCACGGAATGGTGACCGATCGACGCCGGGTCAAGGCGCTTTATCTCAACGCCGACGTATTTCTTTTGCCGTCCTATTTTTTTGAAGCCCAGCCTTTGACCATCATCGAGGCGCTGAATGCGGCAACACCCGTCATTACGGTCAGGCATGCCGGAATACCGGATCTTGTCAGGGAAGGAGAGGAAGCCTTCTATGTCCCGGTCCGGGATCCCGCCGCCATTGCGGACGCTGTCGAAAAGCTGCAGGATACCGACCGGTGGATGCACATGTCACGAAGCGCACGGCGGCGGTTCGATGAACGATTCAGCCGCGATGCCGTCCGTTTGCGCTGGCTCGAATTGATTGAAAGAGGGGTGTGACGATTGATCCGATATTTCCAGCTGTCGTCCTCCGGCTTATGCTTGTTCCATGATGCCCCACTGTATGGAGAAACGGAAGCGCGTTACGGTCGCAGCATGAGGCGCTCTGTGCTCATTCTATTGTTTCTGCTTTTGACCGGCAATCCGGTGGCGAAGCTGCAAGCACAACCCGTATCCGCGCCGGCACGGCCGGGATTGGACACACTTGCACTCGGCACCCGCATACCGGACGAACAGTTGGCAAAGAAAAAGGAGGGCAGGAGTATCGCACTTCTGCCGGGGGCAGGATCCAATCCCGATTTCGGATTTGTCGCGGCTGCAATGGCGGCGTGGTACGAGAATGGAAGCCGTAGCGACCCGCGATTTGCCTATGCGCCTTATCAATATGCCATTGTCTTGTTGTCGTCACTCTCGACAAAAGGAGTTTATTCACTGCGGCTGAATCTGGACGTACCGTACGTCAACCAAACCTTCTATCGCATACGTGCCGGACTCGCCTTCACGAGGAATCCCGCCGAACCCTGGTACGGTGAGGGCGCGGATGCCCTCGGGCCACTCAGCACGCCAAGAGGCGACGTTTACGACAGGTATAAGGACTATCGCGACGAGCTGATCGTGGCGAACAATGGAAGGACGGATTCCTATTACAATCTGGCACTCATCCGCCAGGTCTCTTTCACCGGAAGCATCGAGCGCAGTCTGTTCGACGGCCGGATCCGGGCATCCTTTGGTGGTGCGCTCTCCCACATCCGTGTAGAAGACTACACAGGAAAAGAGGTGCCGGCCCGGTTTGAACGACCGGACGGCGTCCGGATAGACGCGGTCATGGATACCACAAAACTCCTTTCGGATCATGTGAACGGCCGGATCACGGGATTCGACGGTGGATGGCGTAACGGCATTCGAGCGGGTGTGGCCTTCGACACACGGGATCTCGAGGTCAATCCGAGGTCGGGCGTATTTCATGATCTTCTGTTCTATTGGACACCCGAGTTTCTGGGGACCGAAGACGGGCACGGGATGGCGTCTACCTCGCTTCGATTCTACACACGGCCGATTCGTCCTCTCGACGTCGTATTGGGTGCCCGGATCGCCTATTCAGCGCGATGGGGACCCGTACCCTTTCATGCGCTGGATCATGTGGCGGTTACGGATAAAAGCATTACCGGACTCGGCGGGGAGGGAACGCTGCGTGGCTTTCGACAAAACCGCTTTGTGGGCAAGCATCTGCTTTTCGGAAATATCGAGCTCCGCTACATCCTCTTCACCCTCAGGCGACTAGGCTACGTGGTAGAGCCGATTCTCGTACCGTTTTTTGAATTTGGAAACGTGTACGACACCATCGGAGACACCTCACTGAGAGGATTCAAAAAAAGCTACGGTATGGGCGTGCGCTTTGCCGTGAATCAGGCATTTGTTATTGCATTCGATGTGGGATTTAGTGGAGAGGATGACGGACTGCTCTACGTTACCTTCGGTCACATATTTTGATTGGATCGGACGCCCCGGCGCAGAGGTACCTATGCTTCTTGTCGAACCACCTCGCGCCGATGCACAGCGCAGGGGAAACGGATCCGTATGACGCGTGAGAATTCTGGAACTCTATAGCGGGATAGGCGGTCTCGCCGAAGCCGTTGCCGGGCGAGGCGAAATCGTTTTGGCCATTGATCAAAGCCCGCTTGCCGTGCTGGCCTACAAGGCGAATTTTGACCACCCGGTTGCAGAGAAACGTCTCGAAACCATTGGTGACAACGAGCTTGCCGAACTGGACGCAGCACTTTGGTGGGCCTCGCCACCGTGCCAGCCGTTCACCGCCAAGGGCCGCCGCCGTTTTCTGGATGATGCAAGGTCAGCGACGTATTTGGAGCTTTTGCGGAAGCTGGAACGGCTACGGCCACCTCACTTTGTATTGGAAAACGTTCCGGGTTTTGCAGTCTCTCCGGGTCGTGAACTTTTGCTGCAAACGCTCGACAGCGCCGGTTATAGGCATGTCAGGGAGGTGAATCTCTGTCCCACTCAGCTCGGAATACTCATGCAGCGCCGGCGATACTTTGTTCTGGCTTCCCGGCATGCGCTTCGCGAGGCGGCGCTAAAGCCGAACGCCGTCAAACCGCTCGAATCCTATATCGAGGTCAAGACGCCAAGACGGTTCGACGTCGACCAAGACACGCTGAGACGGTATCGATATGTCATGGATTTTGTAGATCCGGCCCGGGCCGGAGCCGTCGCTGCCTGTTTCGGGTCCGGCTATGGCCGGTCGGTAAGTCGTACCGGCTCGTATATCG
>CAZIIP010000234.1:0-5953 GCA_964539455.1 uncultured Rhodothermales bacterium | reverse complement strand
AACGGGCAATAGCGTCATCGTGAGGAACAGGATGCCGCCGACCAGGGTGACAGCCGTGAGAATGTGCAAAAAGAGTGAAAGTAGATAGAGTATATTCATTGCCGGAAGTAGGTCGGTTGTGAACCTGAAAGGTAGGATCCCACAGATTGATTTGCGCCCCCGACCGCCGGTGCGTTTGCAAATTCTGAAACGGGCACCACACTCCGGGAACCATTTCCCAACTGTTCAGATTGCTGCGCGTTTTTCAGTAACTTGCCGTGAGAGAATGACATTCCACTAGGGCGGAACACTCCAATCCCCTATCCAATGCGAACCTTTCCGGAGCATTTGGCCGATGCGCAAAAGACGACAGGTTCTTCCCTCTGCGTGGGTCTCGATCCCGATCCGGCCCGTCTTCCCGGATGTTTGTCGGGCCTGCCTCTCGGTGACGCGGTTCGCAGGTTTTGTCTGGACATCATTGAAGCGACGATTCCTTTCGCCTGTGCATTCAAGGCCAACCTCGCTTTCTTCGAGAATCTGGGAACGAGCGGACCCGCCGTATTGAAAGACATCGTAAAAGCCGTCCCAACGAACAGAATTCTGGTTGCGGACGGCAAGCGGGGTGATATCGGCAATACCGCGCGTATCTATGCGAGGGCGGTTTTTGGAGAACTCAATTGTGGCGCATGCACGGTATCGCCCTATATGGGCCGGGATGCCGTTACGCCTTTTCTGGAGTGGCCCGGCCGTTGCGCGTTCGTTCTGGTGCGGACCTCCAATACCGGGGCCGGCGAGATTCAGAACCTCATGGCCGGGGATCGGCCGCTTTTCGAGCACGTCGCCGGAAAACTGCCGGATTGGGCCGAGGGCAAACCGGGAACTGTCGGAGCGGTCGTCGGCGCAACCAAACCCGACGCCATAAGGAAAACAAGGGAATTGCTCGGCCCATTACCCCTGCTGATTCCGGGAGTCGGGGCGCAGGGAGGCAAGGTCGACGCGGTACTCGCGGCGGCTGAGGGTGGTCCGATTCTGGTAAACAACAGCCGACAGATACTCTACGCCTCCAGTGACAGCGACTATGCATCGGCCGCTGAGGCGGTTGCGGCGGCAATGGCAAGTCAATTGCGGGTCTGAGATTCAACGGGTTCACTCGTCGCCTTCGAAAGCCGCTTCCCTGAGTTCCCTGAAGAGCCAGGCCCGTGCCACGCTCCATTCCCGTTTGACCGTCGCGGGCGAGATCTCCAAAAACTTGGCAGTCTCCTTGATACTCATCCCACCGAAGAAACGGCACTCCACGATCTGGCTCTGACGTTCGTCAATATCGGTGAGACGCGTCAGTGCTTCATCCAATGCCAGCAGGCTGTCCGCCCGCTCATCCGACATCAGATCCGGTACTTCGTCCAGCCCGACATCAGAAACTCCTCCACCCCGCTTTTCCGCCTTGTGCCGGCGGGCATAGTCTACCAGAATACGCCTCATCGCCTGTGAAGCGACAGCCATGAACTGCGCGCGGTTCTTCCAAACGACCCGCTCCTGGTTGACGAGCTTGATGTACGCCTCGTGCACCAGTGCCGTCGTGTTCAGCGTATGGCCGTCGCGCTCGAACTGCAGCTTCTGATGGGCAAGCGTCCGCAATTCGTCGTATACCAGCGGCATCAACTGGTTGACAAGCTCAGGCCTCCCCGATCCCAGCTCGTTAAGCAGCCGGGTTATCTCTCTTGCAGGACCGGTTTGACGGGTAGTCACAATCGCCGATAGCGTCTTTTCGTTGGTTGTCTCTACAAACCCTGCCGGGTCGAGGACCCGTCAGGCGCGGTATGCATCCCGATTACGCACTATATACGGTGCCTTTCGTTCGTTCAACAATGCATACCTCCAGCTTACACAATAATGAATTTTGCCGTGAAAGTCGAAAAACCCACTTCCTTTGCCACCTCACGCTGGCCGACGGCGGATGCCCTTATCCGGGAACCCGAATCGGCGGCCACCCGCATTCCGGAGGCGGTCGTGCAGCATATCTGGCGCAATAAACTCTACCGTCTGAATGCCCTCTTTACTACAGACGGCCTGCCGGTGGTCGTGGAGAACCCCGGCTCTCTGAATACCGGCTTCGGCCCGGATTTCCTCAACGCACGCGTCAGGATTGATACGACGATGTGGTGTGGCGCAGTGGAAATCCACAAGTTCTCATCCGATTGGTGGACGCATCGTCATCATACGGATCCAAATTACGACACGGTGGTGTTGCATGTTACACTGATTGCCGACAAGTCAACCGCCTGCATAACCAGATCGGATGGCACGGTAGTACCGGAAGTCGTCTTGTATCCTTTGCTGGCCTCGCCCCTACGCAGTCTGATCTACGATTTCTATTTGAAGAAAAAGACCGGCCTTCCTTGTGCCTCAGCCTGGCCATATCTCGAAAAGGGAGTTGTAGAAGGAGTACTGGAGCGGTATGGGCGGCGGAGAATCCGCCGTCGGGCGGACGGATATCGTCATCACGACGATTTGGAGCAGGTGCTTTTCGAGCAGATATTTCGATCGCTCGGCTACCGTCCGAATGCGGACGCCATGCAGGGCCTTGCAGGGCGCCTTACCGTACACGAGGCAAGACAACTGGCTGCACAAGGGAGCCTGACCGATCATCTCTTTAAACTGGCGGAATTTGGCGTCCACGACCGGTCACTCACCTATCCTGCGTTGCCGGCAGGACCGCAATCCGGGACTGGAGCGTTGCTCTGGACGACTTCTTCCGTTCGACCGGCCAATCACCCGAAATTGCGCATCGCTCAGGGAGCACATCTGTTTTCTCGGGACGGTCTGCTCGGATCCTCAACCATTCCCCGGCTCCTCGATGCACTTTCAGCGCCCGATGCACTCTCAAAGCTGCATCGGCTGCTCCGTCCCGGGCGCGCAGCATCGCCTGCGGCGCCCGTCCCCGCTATCGGCACGCAGCGGGCACGTGTCATTATCAGCAATGCCATACTCCCCCTTGCACTCCACCTCGCCGCTCGCCATCAAAACCCATCCCTCCGGAAGGACGTCTGGACCTGCTACGAACGGATTCGATCGGAGCCTGACGCCGTGACCAGAAAATTTCCCGTTGGCGACGAGACCGGGATCGGTGCCGTGGCCCATCATGGCATGCACGGGCTGTATATATCCCGATGCGCACAGACCGCTTGTCTGGCTTGTCCGGTTGCAACCGCCATATTAAGACGCAGCGGTGAAGGGAGGTAAACAAGGATGATGTATCCTCCGGGATAGTCACCGGACCGAGATACGCTACATGGACAGTTTGACGCCGGCCTCGAGACTTCTGCCCGGTTCGGGAAGCCCGAGCTGCGGTGTGTAATTCGTATCCGTCAGATTGTTCGCACGTGCAAACACTTCCAAGAACAACGGAAAGGATCCGGGAAGCCGAAATAGCCGCGAGAGCCGCGTGTGAATCCGCGGTGCCCAGCCCAGCGGCACCGGTTCATTTTCCTCGTTCAACGAATAGGACTGACCGGCCAGTTCCAGTTCGCCTGTAAAACGGACTTTGCCCGGTAACCGCGACAAAACGGCTGCGCGTCCAATCACGTTCGGGCGCTCCTGGAGTTTGCGCGTGTACCGGCCCGATTCTTCGTCGTACGCCCGGCCATAGGTGTAGGTGAAATGTGCTTCGATGCCAAGCGCCGGACCATAGCGTAGCGAACCTACCCACTCCACGCCCAGCAACCTGCTGCCGTTCAGGTTAACCCTGCGCCTTCTTTTCTTGCCGTCGACGGTGACGACCTCCTGGTCGATAAGGTTGTCCGTTATGCTTCCGAACAATACGAGTTCGCTTGCGAGTCCTCCGGAACGCCGGTCGATACCGAGTTCGGCCACATAGGACCGTTCCGGCTTCAGGTCCGGATTGAGAACGAACTTCCCGAGTGCCGTATCGAAGCGTTCTCTCATCGTGGGCAACCTCGTTCTGCTTCCCACCCTTCCTTTAGCGCGCCAGCCGCTGGTCAGGCGCCACGAAATGCCACTACTCCAGCCAACGGTAGCTCTGGTTTCGCGGAGACCACCTGTTGCGGTGGTCGGAGAGCGGACGGCATCTACGTTGATTCCACCGAAAAAATCGGAGCGACGGGTCAGCGGAGCCTCGTATTCCGCACCCGCACTCATGGTGTGTTGTTTGAAGACCGCCGTCTCCTCGCAGCAGTCCAGCGGCGCATCCGCATCGACGATCCGCATGTCATGTTTCGCCGTCCACCCGATGGCTGCCAGGCGAACGGCGCCCAGCGGCAGGGCCTTGTGTGCAATGAGGCGGGCGCCCAGGGTTCGATCTTTATCGAATTGCGTTTCCGATATCCGTCGGTACCGGTCGGATGCATACTGCTCGATCGTTTGTCCAAACCGACCGTTCCAAACGGAAGCCCTGAGCGTCAGCGGATTGCCGGACGTGGATTTCCACTGCCCACTTCCGATAAGCAGCGTATTGTGCCAGTCGGGGTAGCGCCAATACCTGACCTTGGACACTTCCGGATCCTTGTGCCCTTCCGGCGCAACTCCTTTGTCACCGTCGATATGGAGAAAGGCAACGGCGGCCTGACCGTCGTTCGGCAGGTCGTATGCCAGCCGGAAAAATCCGTGGCGGATGCTTGCATCCGTATTCAAACGGACCGAGCTGTCGTCCTGACCAAACGGCAGATCCACACCGGAGGGAACCCGAAAACCCTTTGAATCGGAAAAGCCGACGGATCCGACGGAACTGAGGTTGCGATCCCTGACGAGGTGCGTCAGTAGCACCTTGGCACGTCCCGGTGTACCGCCCTGGGAGGAGATCTCGGTATACCGGCCCTCGGATTCGAGCTCGCGCGTCATCATATTGACAACCCCGCCCATGGTGTTGGGACCGTACAAAAGGGACGGTGCCCCTTTTACGACATTCAGGTTTTGAAGCATACCGGGCGGAATGAAGCTCAAATCCATCCGGTTGTCCCATGGCACGTTGATCGGAGCCCCGTCGAAGAACAACGCAACCTGCCGCTCTCCGGCATTTCGAAGATAAACCAGGGTTTCCCCGCGAGAGTTGGTCTGCACGTGGGCCGCCGGAATGATCCGCATCACCTCGTCGACCGAATAGGCATCACGCCGCGCAAGCTGCGCCAGCGTAACCCGCTGCGTCATCGCTTCCGACGCCGACGGAGCACGGTAGCCGTCGACCGTCATTTCGCCGAGGCTGTGGACCTTCGTCGTGTCGAAGGTCGGGATGTAGATAAACAGGGTATCCTGCGTCTCGTCGGTTTGACCGTACACGAGCACCGGCAGGAGTACGGACGTCGCAACGACCAACCGTACCATACTTCTAAGCACGAGGCGAGGCATAAAATGGCAGTTGAGTCCTTTAATACTTCCGTAAACGAAAGAGAAGCGACTCCCGAACAATCGTTCCCGCTAAATGCCTGAATTCACCACAACCTCGCGACCGTCTATTGGTCCGTTTCACTTCAGATCACCGTGTCGTCGGCTATGACGGTGTTTTTGGGTATGACGACGATGCCGTCCCGGATGTAATAGTTGTCACCGTCGTATTCTTCCACGCCCTCGGTGTTCGTGATGGTACAACGTTCGCCAATGCGAACGTTTTTGTCGATCAACGCCTTCCTGATTGTGGAATGGGCACCGATACCGGGAGCCTCCGGAGCATCCATGTCGGCTTCCCGGTGCTCTCTCGAATGCCACTGATAGAAGTCCGATCCCATCAGGACGGTATCTTCGATCGTTATGTGATTGCCGATATAGGATCGTATCCCGATGACGGAATTTATGACGCGGCTGTTGAGAATGACGCAGCCTTCGGAGACAAGCGAATCGTGAATTTCCGAGTTTTCAATTTTGGCCGGTGGCAGAATCCGTGCATTCGTATAGATCTGCATGTCCGGCTTGTACATGTTGAATTTCGGGTATTTCTGCGTCAACTCGAGATTCGCGTCATAGAACG
>CAZIIP010000233.1:0-6011 GCA_964539455.1 uncultured Rhodothermales bacterium | reverse complement strand
CCGCGCTGGCCGTGATGATCCCCTCGGGCCAGACCACGGCGCCGTCGGTCTCGGCCGCCTTCTTGTTCCGCATGAACACGTCGAGCAGCTCCCCGGCCGCGGCAATCCCGTTCAGGGTACTGTTCCTGATAACGATATCACTTGCGCCGTTCACCATGGTCAGTACGCGGCCGAAATCTGCACCTGTGGCCGTCGGCGTCAGACCGGCAATGGTAACGTGTTTCGCACCATTGAGGCGCACGACGGCATTGTCAGCCGCACCCGTGGCCGCATGCTGCAATTCCACCGTGGCGATGAGGAGTTTCTTGGTAAAGGTGATGCCACTTGCGGCGGAGGCCCCTTCGATTCTGCTCAATGAGATGTTTTCATTGTAGGTACCCGCCACGGCCTGGAAGGTGACCGCACCGGAGACTCCCCTCGCTTTCAGGTCGGCGACGGCCTCGCTGAACGTGGCATAATCGCCCGTGCCGGAAATCTCATACAAGCCGTTAAGGGGATGAATGATGGCCGTCCCCTCGTCGACACCCATGTACGGCCGGACCGGATCGCGGGAGTCACCGTCAAAATCGGTGGTCACCGAGGCGAGTGGAATGCCGCCGAGGCTGGGATCGGTTTGCGAACTGCCTGCGAGATGCAGATCGCCATTGGGACCGTCGGCAAACGTGACGGCTACCGAAACCGATGATGTGTCCGTTCCACTCGCTTGCTGGAAGTCTGCCAGGCCGGCGTACGTGGTGGCACCGAAGGCCGCAGTATTGCCGGAGAGGCTGTAGTAGTTGTTGTGATCCGAATCCAGGATGGTGGCCGTGTCACTGAGTTCATAGGCCGTCCCGTCATCGACGTTGACGACGATGTTGTTCAGCAAGGAGGCCTCGGGTGTGGCCGTTCCGCCGTCCTGAACCTGCAGGCCAATTCCGGCAGGATTCGAAGTGTCGAGCCGTATCGTATTATAGTAGAAGTCGACGTACCCTTCAACCAGCACGCCGAAGTCGGCATCGGTGCCGGAGACGGTGAACATGTTGTTGGCCACGTTCAGACGAAGCAGCTGAGAGTACACGTTGCTGAACGAGGCGGCGCGATATCCGTCGGGGGCGTCTACAATATTGCGCTCGAACACGCCGTCTACATTTGAAAGGCTTGCGGCGGTGTAGTTCTGGTCGGAAGACGGTCCGGAGACAAACTCGTTTTCGACCGCTTCAAGATCGGCAAGATCAGAAGCTGCAAGTCCGATTGACTGCTGATTCTCGAATAGATTGCCCTCCAGCACGATGCCGGGGGAGCGGGTGCCATCCGCTTCGAGATCCAGCCCGGCATTCCCTTCATTAAAGGTGTTTCCCAGCAATACGAGGTTCGCGTTTCGCGGTCCAAGTCCTCCGTTATCGAGTGTCCTTACCAGCGTTCCATCGGTACCGGAGCCGTTGAACGTGCAGCCTTCGAATCGAATGTCGTCAGACAACACCAGATCAACAACGTTTTCGAATCCGTTGACCGTAGCATTTGTCGCAAAAACCAGATTCCTGAACGTCACGTAGTCGGTCGAACGTACCTCCAGAATGTTGGGCGCATCGCCCGGCCCCGGTGTCTCCTCGATCAAGGGATGAGGGAGAATAGTGTCGTAAGCTTCGAACGTAATGGTGTTTGTCGCGGAAACATCTGAGATGGCATTCAGAAACACTTGCTCGTTATAGACGCCGTCCCTGATCCTGAACGTGACCGGTCCGGATATACCCGATGCCATATCGGCGACGGCTGCCGAAATCGTGAGGTAGTCATCCCCGGGCGAAGGTCCGATAACGTAGGTACCGGTACCGAGTTGCGCCTGGAGGGTCAGTGGGGCGGCTGCCGGCAGTACAATAGCGAGAAGACAGAGAAATAGTGCGTTTTTCATCGGTGACTAACGGTGACAAAAAGAGAGGTTGAGTAGCCGAAAAGTAGAGCGATGCCTCCTTTCAACATGGCAATCGGTCGCCGAAGCGTTTCCCGGTCATCCCCACGCGTCGACATCGCATTCTTTGGCAAGAGCACCGGAATACTTCGAAATTCGCGTGAGGTTTCCGTGAAGACAACTCAATCCGCAACACCGATCGCCGGATGCTGCCACCATAAGGAGATGGCACCTGTCCCTTGACCGATCCGGGATCGCGCTCCGCTCTTCACTGCGGTTTGTCGGCCTATGGAGACGGCACCTGCGTACTCCTTCCTGATTTCACGATCCAGGCATCGATAAGATCACTGAGGAAAATGTGGCGGCACTGTATTGCCACGTCACCAAATGACCTGGTTTCGGTTTGATCGTTACAGTATGACCGGCGGCATCGGTTATCGTAACCTGCTCATCGTAGGTCCCGCCGGATATGAGAAAAGTGACCGGTCCGGAGGTCCCGGACGTATTCAGAACCAGAATGGCAAGATTTATCGTGGGGTAATCATCGAGCACCCCTGTTCCAATCGTTAGATTGCCCGACAATTGCGCAAATACGGGAAATGACGTGCTGATTGAGAGAATAGTGAGAAACGTAATTCGGAAATGCGTTCGGAGGAGCATAAACAAAAATGGTTTGAGAATTGAAAGGATAACACATAAATCATGACTCATCTTGCGAGTTTTGTAAACTCAAAAATATAATTCTTTTGAAATTCAAAATAAAGATCCGCATATGAGAAACCAGAGACAATAAACCTTCTGAAATTCGAAATGCTAAGTCCGGAATTGGACGCCATAAATTCGCAACATTTACCAAATGTATTATCTATATACGAACAAGCATCAATTCTCAATAATTAATTGCCAACGTTAATTCACCTCACGGATCCGGTACCTTCGTACTCAACCCGGCATTGGGAATCCAGTGATTGACGAGATCACTCGGGAAAACATTTCCATCCATATCGAAATCCGCCTCCCGATAACCGCTGCTTCCGGACTGGACAATCCAATAATTGACAAGATCAGAGGGAAAGATGTTGCCGTCGGAATCCGCATCTCCTGACCACATTGCAAAGAAGATACCGGGCATTAATTCTTGGGCTCCCGTGCCGTACGAATCCGAGTCATTAAGGCGGAAATCATAGGTGCCGGACCCATCCGATGCATCCAGGGGAACGCTGGTCATGATGCTTAGGTGGTTTCGATGGTGCACAACCGCATAGTAGGTGCCTTTGGTGATGCCGAATAGGACGGGACTGCCGGCGTCCGTCGCGGATACGACGGATCCGTCGGAAAGCAACAAGCCCGAAACAGCGGCGACACTGGTCATCGGAGGGCTGAGTGGATCACCGGTGCGAAGTTCGAGACAAACCCAATCCACAACACTTGGATGCGCAGCGAAAAATCCGGAAGCGACGGAGGCGGCATCACAGTTCCAGGGAGCTACCGAGTAGGGACTGTCGAGCGCTTCCGACTCGAGAATGCCTCCGTCGTTCAGGTCGGTCCGAAGCCGATTGGGAGCCAGACTGTTGTCGTACGGCCCGCTCAGGTAGACGTCGACGGCAATCTCGATACCGAGCATCTCGGCGGACACCTCGTCCGCGCCGACGTACGGGACGGTTCCACGGCTTTCACCGTCTATGTCGACGGCAACGACCGCCAGCGGCGTTCCGCCGAGACTGATGTCTCCCACGCTTGTCCCGCTGAGATGCAGATCACCATTGTTGGCATCCACAAAGGTCACAGCAACGGTAACGGAGTTCGCATCTTGTCCGGAAGCGTTTTGATAGTCCTCAAAGTTGAAATATTCCGTACCGCCCCACGAGACCTCGTCGTTGCCGGTCTGGTTGTGGATGACGTTGTAGTCGGAGACCGTGATGGTCGACGAAGCAGCTGAAAATGCCGGGGAGTCACCGGGGCCGGTACGTATCAGGATGTTGTTTACCACCTCTATATCGCTCGCCGTGCTGTTGACGTCGAGCGCTATCGTCTCTGCATTCGATGAATTGTGGTAGACGTTTGTGCTGGAAGGGCCGATTGTAGCACCCATGTCAATGCCCCTGTACGACGAAACGAAGTTGTTGACGACAAAGGCATCGGCTACCGCGATGCTCGAGTTGTTGGCATCCACTATCCTGATTCCCGTTTTCGGTGTCAAACGGGCCAGCGTGATCTCGTTGGCGCTCACCTCGAAACTTCGTCCCGGCGACGTAAGCTCCACTCCGGTATCCGCCAGTGTACTCGTAATCGTGTTTTGCTTAATGACGGCATCATCGTGGTTTGTTGTGATAGCGGTGGTCGCCTGATTCGAAAATGTGTTCCCCTCGATCCTTGTCCCGGATCCGGCAGTCGTCTCACCCGACTGTCTCAAGTAGAGCCCATATGCGCCGTCATCGAACTGGTTGTTTTCGAATACCGTGTCGTCGGATTCAATCGACTCTGAGATGACAAGGGCCGCGTTGAAGTTGTCGATCCCCGTCACGCCCGAGAAGACGCAGGATAGAAATTGATTGGCGTCGGCATCGCCCTCGAGCACCACGTTGCGGGCAAAGTCGTCACTTCCCGTTGCAGAGAAGAAGATGTCTTCGAATATGACATAGTCGGTCCCGTCGAGCTTGATGATCCAGTTGTCGGGTACGTCAACCGAATTGTATTCAAATACCGGTTTGTTGCCCGGGTCCTCCCCTTCAAACCGGACCTCGTCAAGCGCCGAAGCTGCATCTCCGAACCGCACAAAAGCTATCACCCGGTTGACGGTATAGGTATCGTCACGCACAATGAATGTGACGGGACCCTTAATGCCCCGCTGGTTCAGGTTGTCGATCGCCTCCTCCGGTGTGCTGAAATCCGGAGCGGTCCCGCCCACCGTGTAGTGCCCCGAGCCCGTATCTGCGTTGTCGAGTGGTTCGAGCGTCACAGACGCTTCATCTGCGCCCATATACGGCGTGAATTCGGCACGGGCATCGCCGTCGATATCCTCCGGAACGGCAGGGATACCGGTGCCCACCAGGAGGATGTCTCCAATCGATCCACCGGCCAGGCGCAGATCGTACGGACTCAAGGCAATATCGGCGAACGTGACGGTCGTTGAGACAGCGTTGTCATTTCCGTAGACGGCAGGTATGTCGTCGAGCGTAGCATAGTTGGTCGACCCGATCCGGGCCACGTTCGTGCCGGTGGTGAAAAGGTTGTTGTAGTCCGAATCCGGGGCGACAAAAGCGGCGGCCTGGTCATCGAGCGCGTACCCTCCACTTGCGTTGTAGAGAATGTTGTTTTTCAGCTGTCGTGTTACCACACCTCCGCTCGATACAACGCGCAAAGCGCTGGAAGACGAACCGGCATTCCAGACCCGCACGGTGTTGTGAAACACGTTTACGATGTTGGCGACGGCAATGTCGATCCCGGCAGCGCCTATCGAGCTCTTCAGCGCCACCATGTTGTTGGCCACGACACCGTTGCCGCTCCACCGGATGCCGACAGCACCGTCGGCCATATGGATTTCGTTGCCGGTGGCCTGGTTTCCGCTGAAGAAGCCAAACAGATTAAAGTAGAAGGCCGCGTAGCTGCCCGAGGCCACAACACCGTTGGTGCTTTCGTTTCCTTCAAAGAAAACACCCTGCGCTTCAATGCGAACACCATTCTCGGTCTGGTTGGAAAACGTACTGCCCGTTATCGACAGGTCTTCGACGCGATCAGAGAGAACGCTCACGGTTTCAATCCCCGCATATCCCCCGATGAACGAGGAATTAACTACCTCGTGATCGGTGCCCGGACCTTCGACAAATAGCAGCGAGCCGTTGGTATTGCTCTCCCCGACCACACCGTTAAACGCGCATTCCTGAACGACGATTTCATCGGAGCCGGAGGCGATCACCAGGGCCCTCGAATAACCCGATGTACCAGTGGGTTCGAATACGAGGTCTTCAAATTTCAGATTGTTCTCCCCCTGAACTTTGATGATCCAGTTGTCGTCTACATTCGTCGCGGCATGCTGGAGCACGGGCGGAACTGCAGAATTGGTGGCACGAAACAGCACCGTTGTCGAAGTTGCGCCATCGTATCGTTCAAAATCGATGACCTCATT
>CAZIIP010000232.1:0-6024 GCA_964539455.1 uncultured Rhodothermales bacterium | reverse complement strand
GGACGGGCCATGACGTCGAACGGGAGTACTATTTCAACGACGCCGGCCGGCAGATGCGTGTCCTCGGGCAATCGGTTCGGGCCCGGTATCTTGCACTCATTCAACCGGATCTGCCCACGCGCGAGATGGAAGCCGGCGAAGGCCGGACCGTCACGGTTCCCGAACCGTTTCCGAATGAAGGTTACCTTGGAGACTACATCACGGAGATCGCCGAGCGCCTGGTTGCCGAACGAGGAGAAGGTCTTCGCGACGAAGAGGATCTCGCGCCTTTCAAACAAGTGGCCGAAAGCGCCATCTTTGAAGAGATCGATCAGACGATGCAGCGATTGGGCGTCAGGATGGATCGTTATTTCAACGAGGCCTCTCTCTATGAATCCGGCGAGGTCTGGAACGTTCTCGATCGCCTGCGTGAAGCGGGCGTCGTCTACGAAAAAGACGGGGCGGTTTGGTTCAAGACGACCGATTTCGGGAAAGACAAGGATACCGTCCTGGTCAAGTCGACAGGGGAGCCGACCTACCGCCTGCCCGATATTGCCTATCATGTAGACAAGCTGGAGCGGGGATATGAAGTACTTGTTGACGTTTTCGGCGCCGATCACATCGCAACGTTTCCTGATGTAGTGCTCGGCACCGAGGTCTTGGGTTATGATGCCGACAGAATCCAGGTGTTGATCTATCAGTTTGTTACGCTTGTGCGAAGCGGTAAACCGGTCAAGATGAGCACGCGCAAGGCGACCTACGTGACGCTCGATGATTTGATGGACGAGGTCGGCGAAGATGTCACCCGCTTCTTTTTTCTGATGCGTGCACCGAATACCCACCTGGAATTCGACCTCGATCTCGCCAAAGAGGCAGGCGAAAAGAATCCGGTGTTCTACCTCCAGTACGCCCATGCACGTATCTGTTCGATTATTCGCAAAGCGGAGGAAGTGGGCTTCTCCTATGCGTCGGATGCGGATCTTTCGCACCTGGACCATCCCTCGGAAATCGATCTCATCAAGGAATTGTTGTCCTTCCCGGATGCCGTCCGGAGAACGGCAGAGAGCCGTGAGCCGCACCGGCTGGCGGCATATTTGCACGGCGTATCCACGGCGTTCAGCCAGTTTTACCGGGATTGCAGGATTATCGGAGAGGAGGCGTCGCTCGCCGGTGCACGGATGCTTCTCGCGCGCGCAACCCGGGTGGTTCTTCGGAACGGATTGACTATTCTGGGTATTTCAGCTCCGGAGAAGATGTGACCATGATCGTATCGTTTCAGGGAGAAATCGGGGCGTTCAGCGAACAGGCCGTGGTGTCAGCATTCCCCGGCAGGGATTTTGAAACGCTCCCCCGTCCTACTTTTCGTTCGGTATTCGATGCGCTCAGCAGCGGCGAATGCGACCGGGCGGTTTTGCCCATCGAGAACTCGCTTTTCGGCAGTGTGCACGCGAACTATGACCTCCTGCGGAAGCGCGATGTGCGCATACTTGGCGAGGTTTACCTGCGGGTGGTTCATCATCTCATGGCGCTTCCGGGTGTCCACGCCCGTGAAATCAGAAGGGTATTCTCACATCCACAGGCGCTGGGACAGTGTGCCGATTATCTGGAGAGCCATCTGGGACACGCCGAAGCCGTGCCCGCTTACGACACCGCCGGAGCCGCAAAGATGGTCGCCGGTGGAAGCGATCGGTCTGCAGCAGCCATCGCCAGCGACGCAGCAGCCGATGAATACGGACTCGAGATTCTGGAACGCGGTATCGAAAGCAATCACGAAAATTATACCCGCTTTCTGGTCCTTGCCCGGGAAGCAGACGCCCCTGTGCCCCCGGTAGGCGTCGATGTGAAGACCTCCATCGTCTATGCCATGCGGCGAAACGTACCCGGTGCGCTGTTCAAAGCACTGGCCGTATTTGCACTGCGGGATCTGGACCTGTTCAAGATCGAGAGTCGTCCGCTGGTAGGGAGCCCGTTCGAGTATCTGTTTTATCTTGATTTCGGAGGTTCCGAATCCGAAGAACCGGTACAGCGGGCACTGGATCATCTTTCGGAGATTGCGGCATATATGAAAGTACTGGGTTCGTACGAGCGGGGGAAGCGGGATAGATAGGAACGGGTTTCGGGTACCGAGAATCCGGACACGAGAATCGGACATTCGGATCAGAATTCCCCGTTATGAATTACTCTATGAATCATCCACAAACTTGTTGAACGCTAGATAGTCCGCGCGCCTATGTCGCTACTATACTCCATGCGGGAAGGACTGGCCGGATTCCGGAGGGCGCCGTTTGCAAGTGCTGCATCTACCAGTGCCATAATCGTCGCCCTGGCACTGATCGGCGTAATGGCGCTATTGGCCTTTCACGCCGAGCGCGTCGTCGATTACATGCAGCAACAGGGCGGACAGGTAGAAATATTCCTGTTGTCTCCCGACGAATCCGCCGCCGAACCGCTTGTCAGGCGCCTGCGAAACGAGCCGGGGGTGGCGTCAACCACCTTTGTGTCGCAGTCGGAGGCAGAGGAGATCTTCCTGGAGCAATTCGGAAGTGAGGGAGACGTGTTTCTGGGTGAGTCGTTTTTGCCCGCTTCTATTCAGGTGGCGTTTGAGCCTAACTACGCGCACGTCGACAGTCTCTCACCATGGGTAGAAAAAGTCGAAACCTGGGAGAATGTGGACGAGGTAGTCTATAACCTTCCCCTTCTCACCCGGGTGCAAAACAACCGCCGAACCGCCTCGATCGTCGCTCTCGTTCTGGGTGTTCTCGTGATGCTTGCATCCATGATTCTCGTGGCAAACACTATCCGTCTCACCATCTACGCCCGCCGCCTGCTCATCCGCACCATGAAACTGGTAGGGGCTACCGACCGGTTTGTACGGCGGCCATTCCTCTTCGAAGGTCTCATTCAGGGAACGGTTGCCGGTGCACTTTCGGGAACACTCGTCGTGGGCGCACACCTTTTCCTGCTACGGTTCGTGCCGTTTCTCGAGGGCTGGCCGGGCGAGAATCCAATCTACACGTTGGCCGCGATGATCCTGATTGGTATGCTGCTCGGACTGATCGGCTCGCTGTTCGCTGCACGGAGGTTTATCAAGAAGGTCCACCTGCATTAGGGGTGTGGGAGTATGGAGGGCGGCATCCAAATCGAAATCGGGATCGGAGTCGACGGGGACTCTTGGCACGTGGTACGCGAGCCTGCGGAAGTATGGATGTAAGGAGGTGTGGAGCCCGGAACCGATACATCTATGGAGCTCGGAACCGATACATCTCCGAAATCGAAATCGTGGACGTCGACATAGGCTCGTAGCACCTGGTACGCGAGCGTGTAGACGAAAAAAGCCGTGCGGCGGTGGCGCAGCCAAGGTCGAGATGCACGAAGACCTTTTCATCGAAAAACCGTTGGCATTGGAAATCCTCGATCTCGACAACGCCCTGAAGAAGCTCGAAGTGGACCATCCCCGACAGGCACAGGTGATCAAATACCGCTTTTTCGGCGGTCTGGAAGCAAAAGATGTCGCCTCGGTGCTCGACATTTCCGAGGCAACCGTCAAGCGGGATACGACATTCGCGAAAGCCTGGCTGAATCGCGAAATCAAACGTGGCTACCTGACACGGGATTGGTGAAGCCCGCAAATCAAGGGCGCAACAAGGCCCCACCTTACGTCAGGACCCGGCAACCCGCCCCTGCTCCAGATACGCGCGTACATCCTCTATCAATTGAATGGTGCGCAATACCCTCCCCTCGCGACGCAAGTGGTACGGCGTGTCGAAAAGCATCTCCCGGGGGAAAGCGTAATCGTCCGGGTCGGATATTACCGGCAACGACAGTTCGGCCCGGAGACGCGTGTCAAGCGAATCGATTTTGCCCCGATAGCGCTCCAGGTATGCGTCATACAACGAAGGATAAGACAGTACCGCCGCGGCACCTTCTTCAGCAAGATCCGCCGCAAACGCGTTCAACACCCCGATCGCTACCTCCTGAAACGGCTCTCCCTCAGGAAACAGCTCGCGCGGTTCGAACTGTTCCTCCAAATCCAGATGGGTGGTAAGGTCCCCATGGTCGTTGAGGCCGGATCGCCGGTATACCGGATCGTCTACCAATCCTTTACGCAGATAGCCACCGACCTTCATCTGCATCATGAGCGCAAAATATTTCATGATGGTACGAACCTCTGCCAGTGAGGTAATGCGCCGAAACTGGCTCGGGGTGTGCTGCAGCATGATGACGAGACTCTCACTCCCGTCAAAAAGATCATAAAACAGTTCGTACTCCGGCGCGATCACGACGAGATCACCCTTGTCCACATAGGGTTTGCTTTCGGCAAGGAGATAGCGAAATCCGGTCGCCTTTGCCAGGCCCATATTGACCACCGGCATTCCAAGTTTTTCTTCCATCAACTCACTGTCGACACTGAACGCAAGGTTGGAACCCCCAATGAGCATGATTTTCGGCGAGGGGGTCGCCGCCGCCATGGCCAGCTTGTCAGGAGTCGCGGCCTGATAGGCATCCTCGTTGTTCGGGATGACCACCCATGTCAGTGCCGCAATCGATCCGATGACGAGCAGCGAAAAAAGGACCAGTTTGGCCAACAATATGACGACGGGATGTTTCAAGGTCTTGCGCTAAAACTGGAAGTAAATGAACGCCTGTTCCTTACCATACACACCGAACAGCAGGATCCACATCGTCAGACCGTAATACACGGACCAGCGGATCCAGACGGATCGGCTCTTGAGGAATTCCGCGAATGTCTGCCTGCGCTCCAGCAGGTGGACAATTTCCATGAAAACAATCGCCCCGACCGCAAGCACGAGATCATACTTGCCGAATGCCGCGATGGTCGGTGATAACCCGTCGAACACCAGCATACTCTGCAGCAGATATCCGGCATCTCCGATATCGTTTGCACGGAAAAACACCCATGCAAACAGCACCAGATGAAACGTAACCAGCATGGCCACGTGTTTGCGCATGCGACGGGTACCGGCCCACCGGGCGAGGCCCGTTGTTTCGAACCATCCTGCGATTGACTGCCACAGGTGATCGCGTCCCGGTCCGGACGCAATTCCAGCGAGCATGTAAAAGCCATGCAGTGCACCCCAAACCACAAACGTCCAGTTGGCACCATGCCACAAGCCGCTCACTACGAACACCACCATCAGGTTGTAGTACCAGCGCCACCTGACCACTCTGTTTCCGCCGAGTGGGATGTACACATAGTCACGAAACCAGGTCGAAAGTGAAATGTGCCACCGGCGCCAGAATTCGGCGATCGACTTGGAAAAGTAGGGCCTACGGAAATTGTCCATAAGCTCGTAGCCCATGATTCTGGCCGAACCGATCGCGATGTCGGAGTAACCCGAGAAGTCGCAATAGATCTGAAAGGCGAAGAAATACGTGGCGATCCATACGGGCAAACCGGTAAACGCCTCGGGATTGTTGTAGACTGCATTTACGTAGGCGGCCACATGATCGGCAATAACGATCTTTTTGAAGAAACCCCATAGCATGAGTCGCAAGCCGTCTGCGACGCGATCGTATTCGAACGCCTTCTTCTCGAAGAGCTGCGGCAGCAGGCGCGTCGATCGTTCGATGGGTCCTGCAACGAGCTGGGGAAAAAAAGCGACATACAAGGCGAAGATCCCCAGGTGCCGCTCCGCCGCCCGGTGCCCCCGGTAGACGTCGATCGAGTAGCTCAACGTCTGGAACGTGTAAAAAGAAATGCCGACCGGAAGCAGTATGTCGAATGCCGGCACACCGTAGAATAGATTAAACGCCTCAAAGGCTGCTCTGAGCGATTCGTTGAAGAAATTGAAGTATTTAAAAGCGAAAAGAATGCCCAGATTCGAACAAAGACTTACAACGAGCCAGACTCTCCTGCGGGCGGATTTACCGGCCTTTTCCATTCTGATACCCGCCACATAGTCGACCCCCGTGGAGGCGAGAATCAGGATCAGATACTCCACCTTCCAGCAGGCATAAAAATAGTAGGAGGCGGCAAGCAGCAGGAGCCAGCGGAAGCGATGCGGCGCAAGGAAATACAGCGCA
>CAZIIP010000231.1:5564-6033 GCA_964539455.1 uncultured Rhodothermales bacterium | reverse complement strand
CCCCGAGCCCCGAGCCCCGAGCCCCGAGCCCCGAGCCCTCTCCCAACTCCTAGTAGCTGAACTCTCCAAGCTGCACCTTGCCCCGGAAGGTCCAGTAGACGACGGATGTGTAAGCCAAGACCATCGGCACGCCGATCGCAGCGATGATGGCCATGATCCCGAGGGTCTTGTCGGAAGAGGCGGCCGAGTAGATGGTCAAACTGTGAGACGGATCGATGCTGGAGGAGACCATATTCGGAAACAGAGCGAGCCCGTATAGGGCCACCAGTGCCATGATAACGACCATCGAGGAGATGAAGGCCATTCCCGGCTTGCCGAGAAAAATGGACCGTGGAATGTTTCCAATGGCAAGTACATTCAGGGCCACGACACCCCAGGCGAGCGGATATTCCGAGAAATTGGCGGTGGCTTGCGGCCGGATCACCAAAGTGGCAATCGTCGCGAAGATGTAAAGAATCATCGAGATACC
>CAZIIP010000231.1:0-5554 GCA_964539455.1 uncultured Rhodothermales bacterium | reverse complement strand
GAAAGTGCGCCAGATCCATGGAACGAGTCGCTGCTGCAGATCACCCTCCGTCTTCAGATACAGGTAGATCGCTCCGTGCAGGGCGAACAGCGCCACCGTCAGCAGGCCAACCAGCAATGCATAGGGTGATAGCAGGTCCCGGATCGAGCCCTGAAATATGCCCCGTTCAGCTATGGGAATGCCGGTCAGCGTTCCTCCCACCGTGACACCCATCAAGAGCGCCGCCATCGTGGACGCTACGGAAAAGGCAATATCGAAACTGCGACGCCATACCGCATTGTTCCGCTTACTTCTGAACTCGAGCGCAGTGGCACGGAAAATCAGAGAGAACAGCAGCAGCATGAACGGCAAGTAGTAGCTGGAAAAAATCGATGCGTAGGCATTGGGAAAAGCCGCGAAAAGCGCACCGCCGAAGGTTACGAGCCAGACTTCGTTGCCGTCCCATAAAGGACCGATCGAATTCAGGACAAGCCGCCGCTCGGTGTCGTTTTTGGAGATAAAAAGATGGATGATTCCGACGCCAAGGTCGAAGCCGTCCAGTACGGCGTAGCCGAAAAGCAGTATACCAAGAAGCAGGAACCAGAGCGTATTGAGATCCACGACGGACGGGGTTTGGTCGGTTGCAGTCGTCAGGATGCGGTTTGCATCATGCCTCTCGGTTTACCGGCGGACTCTGAGGATTCCGGATCTTCCGGTCCATGGGTGATTTTGTTGTGCATGACGAAAAGCCATAGAGCAAACAAAAATAGATAGATCACCATAAAGAGAATGATCGACACCAGCACCTCACTTCCACTGACCGATTCCGACAGCGCATCACTGGTTCGAAGCAGTCCGTAGACGATCCACGGCTGACGGCCCACCTCTGCAGAGACCCAGCCAAGATGGTTGGCCGCCACCGCGGGAATCGTGAGAAACACGAATACCCACAACAGCCAGCGCTGCCGCAAAAGCATACCGCGTACGCGAAAATACCATGCTATCAGCAGCACGCCGATGAACAGCAGGCCCAATGCCACCATTGCATGGTAGGTTTGAAAGACGAGTCCGACATTCGGCTCGTCTGCGTCCGGGACCTGATCGAGTCCCGTAACCGGTGCATCGAAATCGCCATAAATGAGGAAGCTCAGGAAACCGGGCAAACCGACTCCATATCGGACTTCTTCGTCCTCGTCGTCGGGAATGCCGAAAATGTAGAGTGTTCCCGGCCCGGTCTCGTACTGACCTTCGTATGCGGCGAGTTTTGCCGGTTGATAATGCGCGACGACATCTGCTTGGAAATGTCCGGTAACGGGCGCGGCCAAAGCCCCGAAGGAGGCGACAACCATTCCAATCGTGAAGGTCCGATTGGCAAAATCCAGGTGACGGCCCTTGAGTAAGTAGTACGCCGCTATGCTGGCAACGAAAAATCCACCCAGAATAAGCGCGCCTACCCATACGTGAATGATGCGCACGACGGACGAAGGATTGAAGACAAGGGCCCAGAAGTCAACAATCTCCGCTCTGGCGGTCAGGCCTTCGCCCACGATGTGAAAACCGTCGGGCGTCTGCATCCAGGAATTCGCTACAACGATCCAGACCGAGGAGAATATGCTGCCCAATGCCACCATGATGGTCGAGAAAAAATGCATCGCGGGCGATACCCGATCCCATCCGAAAACCAGAATCGCCAAAAAACCGCTTTCCAGAAAGAAGGCAAAAATGCCCTCGGCAGCCAGCGCGGACCCGAACACGTCCCCGACATACCGTGAATATGCCGCCCAATTTGTTCCAAATTCGAACTCCATCACGATGCCCGTCGCAACTCCCATGGCAAACACGACCGCAAAAATCTTCGTCCAGAAGCGGGCCATCGCCTCGTAGATCGGTTTACGGGTCTTGATGAACATCCCTTCGACTCCCACCATGACTACCCCGAGCCCGATCGACAGCGGCGGGAATAGATAGTGAAACATGATGGTAAGCGCGAACTGGAGTCGCGAGAGAAGAAGCGGATCCGGATCCATAACGGGAGCAGGCAATCGTGCGCTATGACGATGCCAAAATTAATACCGCTTTGGCTGTGACCGTGTGAATCCAATACGGAATGATGGAGGATTCGCGGTGAACGGGGGCCGGCAGTGTGGGTATTTGGAGGGTGTGGAGATGAAAACGTAAAAAGGTAAAAAGGTAAAAAGGTGAAAAGGTGAAAAGGTGAATACGTGGATCACTCCTTACGCACGAAGCCGGATGGTAAGGCGGCGGAAATTGGAAGTCTGGATGTATGGAGGTTTGGACGTTTGGCAGCGGTCACATGCCCCGACCGCAAATGTGTAACCTGAGACCCCACGCCCAAAAACGCTTCGGCGCGGTAAAGCTGCAGGCGGAGCGGGCTGAAACCCGAAACTCATACGGTTCATATTTCACAGCGTGATTTCTAGTACGGAATTCCGCACAATCCACTCGAAACCCGAAAAGCTTTGGCTCGGCGAGGCCGAAGGTGGAGCCGGCCGTACCCGGGTTCTCAATCCCTCACACGCTTCCGGAGCCTTTCCGTCCGCTCCGGATCTGTGCGCTCCAGGCAGTTCCTCTTCAGGTTCTGCGCGACAATCCATCGAAGGTCCGGATCATCCTTGTTCAGCAAGTCCTCCAAACAGGGGAAACCTGCATCCGGGTCCGCCGCAACCGCCACACTCCAGCAACAGCCGAGGGCCTCGCGCAGCATTCGAACGTCGTCCGCCTTTCGGTCTCCGCGCCTCATATAAGACTTCGTAACCGCATCGAGCAGAAAAAGCGCCTTGCGCACGGTGGATTCATGCTTCAAAAGATCGGGCTCACAGATACCGGCCACGGCGGCACGCTGCTCAAGCGGCGAGCCCTTCGACCACTTGTTCGCAACGGCAAACAGCTTCTCCCTGTCGGCACGGCCGATCGTCTGCAGCGCCATGACTACCGCCTCGCGCACACGCCGGCGGGGATCGGAAGCGAGAATGCGGAGCCGTTTGAGCGCGTATAGCTTCCCTTCCGCTTCCAGTCGTCCAATGCCGAGAACACCACACAAAACCAGAAATTCCTCGGGCGTGTTCGCCGGCGCCTCAATCGGACCAAGTGTCAGGAATCCGTCAAACAGTTCCTGCTTGCCTGCCATGGCGACCGCTTGCGCGAGTTCGATGTTGGCGCGTGGACCCGGGAGTCCCGACTCTGCCGACAGGTAGGACGTCCAGTCCTCTCGCCGCTTGAGTGCGATCAAGTAGTCATCCACTTTCGACATCGATCAATCTCTCAATTATTAAATCCAGGGGTTCGAAACAAGATGCAGATTTTGCACCTGCACCTGCACCTGCACCTGCACCGCACCGGCGTACGTGCTGCCGCCATGCCCAATAACTCATTCGACCGCTTTTGTCGTCGCAGCATCAGCCGACCAATCCTCCGGCAACAACACCGCCACGACCTGTCCCTTGACGCAAAGCGTTTCACCCGCATACAAATCGATTGCGACGATCACCTTGCGCCGACCGATTTCCGTTGCACGCCCCCGAAGCACAAGCTCCGGACCGAGAGGCGTGGGGCGAAGGTAGTCCACTTTGAGCGAAGCGGTCACGAAGCGAAGTGCCGGCTCCGTTCCGGGTACGCGACCCTGTTGCCGATACATCTCCAGTGCCGCCGTTCCCGTTCCGTGACAGTCGATGAGAGAGGCGAGCAACCCACCGTAAACCGTCCCCTCAATGGCGGTGTGATAGGGGCGCGGAGTGAAGTGGCTGACCGCCCGGTCACTCTCCCAGATTGTCTTCAGTTGCAGACCGGCTTCGTTGAGACGACCGCAACCGTAACAATGGCTGAACGCCTCCGGGTAAGAATCCTGTATGGGGGTCGATACGATTTTTGGATTCATACTCCTGATTCATCATTCATAGAGTACTTTTCGTACGAAATCCGAATGCGGGTCCAAGACGAAAAATGAGAATCGAAAAATCCGCCGAAGTTCATCGTTCAGTAGCCTGCCCCGGCGAAGGCCGGGATTCATCGGTCATCGCCGGAGGGTGTTTCAGGAACCAAAAACGAGAAGCCGGTAACCCGAACCATTATTCGGTTCACCATTCATTTCATTGAGTAGTCCCTGGTGTAGCATTGCGAATGTGATCCTGAGCATAGAACCAAGATACACCATACCTCGTACCCGAAACGCTTTGGCTCGGTGAAGCAACAGGAGGAGCCGGCAGAAACTCGAATCAACTCCGGAATCCGAAATCCATCATCTGGAATTGAACGCCCGCAACCCGCAACCCGTAACCCGTAACTTGCAACCCACAACCCGTAGCTTAACCTCATGTCCGATTACTGGAACCGCGTAGCATCCACCGTCGCGTTCACCCATCCCATCGATGCCGCACTGTTTCGTCTGCACGTGCAGAATCCGGATCGAAAGATTCTGGACGTTGGTTGCGGATACGGAAGAACATTGGCGGATCTGCAAGAGCGGGGTTACAGGAATCTGGTCGGGATTGACAGCTCTACCGAAATGATCGCCCGGGGAAATCGTCTCTATCCATCGCTTGACCTGCAGGTAGCAGACGCAAAGCAACTGCCTTTTGCCGAAAACGACCTTGAAGTCGTACTCCTCGTGGCATTGCTCACGTCGATCGCCGAAGACGACGATCAGCGGGCGGTGGTGGAGGAAATCCGACGCGTGCTCATGCCGGGCGGGTTGCTTTTCGTCAGCGACCTCCTTTTGCAGGAGGACATGCGAAACCAGGCACGTTATGACGTGGGCGAGGAGCTCTTTGGCAAGCGGGGCATCTTTCGCGTCGCCAACGACCTGATCTGCCGCCACCACACACTCGATTGGATTCGGGAACTGCTGGACGGATTCCAGTTCCTCCAGTCACGCTTCGTTCGGTCTACTACAATGGATGGCCACCCTGCGCGCGTTTATCAGGCCCTCTATCGATGGCCCGGCAACTGATTCTGCCGGTCTGGAAGCGGTATTCGATGCCGTACGGGTTCGATCGCCGTCGCCCCCTATCTTCTGCACCTTCCGGACGTCCGTGAAGTCATACGCATGACGGCCAACCACGAACAGATCGAAACCGGCAGTCTCTGGCGTGCCCTGCGAGAAACGCTCGGCGGGAAGCGCTATACGTACACGTCAGGTCCCATTGGACGTGCCATCATTCTCCTGGCGGTCCCGATGATGCTGGAGATGTCGACCACATTATATGCTTCTGAAGACTCATTATCCTCTAATATAATAAAATTATAAACATCAGGTATGCCCGAGTTATAGTGTATGATGCTTAACAAATTTTTCTTAGAAAAGTCGTCAATTATGTGGTTTGTAATATCCGAAGATAAATTAAACTCGGAGCCGTAAAGGGACTCATATAGCGTGTACGCATCGGTATCACTGCTTTCGTAAGAAGTGGTTAATCGCATAGAATGATAGTATATCTTGAAACTGCTATCAAAATAGTAAGTGCTTACCCCGCCTATTCCCCCGACTATTTTTTTTCTCTCGGTATTGTCGGCGGAAATAACGCCTGCGTTTTTGCTCATGCATACTTTGGACAGTTTA
>CAZIIP010000230.1:4691-6048 GCA_964539455.1 uncultured Rhodothermales bacterium | reverse complement strand
CTCTGCGTCCTCGACGGCGGCGACGCCTGTCGGGCGGCGGCATCTGTTGCATCTGCTGGCGCTGCGCCTGAATATTCGGGCTGAGGTCCGGTTTTCCGATCACTTCACCGCGGAATATCCACACTTTTACACCCGTCGTACCGTAAACGGTGTAGGCCGTTGCTTCCGCATAATCGATGTCTGCTCGAATGGTATGCAACGGTACGCGGCCTTCCAGATACTGCTCGGTTCTGCTCATCTCTGCCCCGCCCAGGCGGCCACTGACTTTGATGCGGATACCCTCGGCACCCATTCGCATCGCAGCCGTAATGGCCTGTTTCATGGCGCGACGGAAAGAGATTCGCCCTTCGAGCTGCTGTGCAATATTCTGGGCTACGAGACTGGCATCCAACTCGGGACGCTTGATCTCGTTGATGTTGATCTGAATGTCTTTCTTCGTCAGCTTTTTGAGCTCCTCACGCAACTTCTCCACTTCCTGGCCGCCCCGCCCGATAACAACGCCGGGCCGGCTTGTATGCAGCGTGAGGATCACGCGCTTCGGTGTGCGTTCGATAACGATACGGCTGAGCCCGGCTCTCCGGAGGCGGGTCCGGAGGTACGTCCGGATCTCATTGTCCTCCAGGAGCTTGTCGGCATAATCCCGCTCGGAGTACCAGTTGGAGTCCCATCCCCGGATAACGCCGAGTCGCAGGCCGATTGGATTCGTTTTCTGTCCCAAGGTATTGCCTTCAGTTTTGCTGATCGGGAGCGGTTCAGTCTTCTTCTTCTTCTGCAACCTCCTGCGGGGTCGCCACAACGACCGTCAGGTGGCTGTTCCGTTTTCTAATCCGGTAGGCACGGCCACGCGGCGCCGTTTGCAGCCGCTTAAACATGGGCGCCTCGTCCACATAAATGGATTTGATCACCAGCTCCTCTTCGTCGATACGCTCGTCGCTGAAACGATCCAGCAAATTGTGTACGGCCGACTGGATGGTGATCTCGACCGGTCGTGCCGCCCTGTGAGGGAGGTAGTGCAGGGTATTGAGCGCCTCGGCCACCTTCTTGCCGCGAACGAGGTCGACGACGATCCGCATTTTACGCGGAGAGCTTCTTACATATTTTCGGCTAGCTATAGCTTCCATGATTCCTTCTGCTGTGCACCGATTTAGACGTGCAGGACTTCTACGGTTTGCTCATCCGTCGATCCGACTTTCCAACCGGATGTCCGCGGAACGTCCGCGTCGGTGCGAATTCGCCCAGACGGTGACCTACCATGTTCTCCGTCACATAAATCGGGATGAACTGTTTGCCGTTGTGCACGGCGAACGTGTGCCCGACAAACTCCGGAAGAATCATCGACGCGCGGCTCCATGTTTTG
>CAZIIP010000230.1:0-4681 GCA_964539455.1 uncultured Rhodothermales bacterium | reverse complement strand
TCTTTCGGCCACTCTGGTTCATGGCATCCACCTTGCGTATAAGCTTGTGGTGCACATACGGGCCTTTTTTAAGTGAGCGTGCCATCTGCTGTCAGCTTCAATCAGCGTAAATCTGTTGTTCTCGTCTATTATTTTTTCGTGCGCCTGCGGACAATCTGGCGATTCGAAGCCTTCTTGCGCTTGCGGGTCTTGTATCCTTTTGCAGGTTGTCCCCAAGGGGATCGCGGGTGACCGCCCGAGGCACGGCCTTCTCCACCGCCCATTGGGTGATCGACCGGGTTCATAACCACACCGCGCGTCTTGGGGCGTATCCCCAGCCAACGTTTACGTCCCGCTTTGCCCAAGCTCACGTTCATGTGATCCGGGTTGCTGGTCGTACCGATGGTGGCCATACACGTTACCGGTACGCGCCTGACCTCACCGGACGGCAGCTTCAGCACGGCCGTTTTTCCTTCGCGGGCGAGGAGTTGTGCGTAAGTTCCGGCAGACCGGGCGAGTTGCGCACCTTTGCCCGGCTTCATCTCGATCGCATGAACGAACATGCCGGGGGGCACTTTCGTGAGCGGGAGGCAGTTGCCTACCTCGGGCAATGCATTCGGTCCGCTTTCTACGGTCATTCCTACCTCCAGCCGGTTCGGAGCGATGATGTAGCGCTTGTCTCCGTCGGCGTATGCCAGAAGGGCGATCCGTGCCGACCGGTTGGGATCATATTCGATGGAGGCGACTTTCGCCGGGATTCCAAACTTTCTGCGTTTGAAGTCGAGTATGCGATAGCGTCGCTTGTGACCACCGCCGCGATGGCGGACCGTCATCCGCCCCCGACTGTTCCTGCCACCCGATTTCTTGAGCGGTTTGATCAGGCGCTTTTCGGGTGACGACGAGGAGACAGTCTCGAACGATTCAACGGATTGCTGGCGTTGCCCCGGTGTCGTCGGTTTTAGCGTCTTTATCGGCATGATAGTATACTGGATTGCTCGTCTTCGCTTTAAATCTGCTCGAAGAAGTCGATTTCACCCTCCTGTAACTGGACGATAGCCTTTTTGATGGTCGCCTTCCGGCCCACCGTGATGCCCTGTCGCGTCTGTTGCATGCGGCGCTTCCCGCGAACGATCATCGTGCGTACACGCGCAACCTTCACGCCCGGATAGTGGGCTTCGACGGCATTACGGATGTCGATCTTGTTCGCATCACGTCGCACTTCAAAGGCATATTGCGCACCCTCTTCCATTTCCATGAGGCGCGTCATTTTTTCCGTCACGATGGGACGAATAAGTACATCCTTACTCATGCTTCTGCCTCTTCGTTTTCAGGTTCCGTCATCGCTGGTTCGCCGGGTGCGGGAGCTCCTCCCAAAACGGAGGACATCGGATCGAGGGCGCTCTCCTGGACGAGGACCAGGCCTGCCCGCATCAAATCCTCGGTGGAGACCGACGCGGCTTCACAGATGCGCAGTTTTTTGATATTGCGACCCGACTTGTAGACCACGTCGTCGTGCCTGGCGGTCAGCAGGAGCACATTCTTGTCCTCCGCCTCGAACGCGAGCAGAATGTCCGCCACGTTCCGGGTTTTCGGCTCCTCCCATGAAAAGTCTTCCACGATGCGAAGTGCGTCTTCGCGCACGCGATAGGACAACGCCGATCGCCGGGCAAGGCGTTTCGTTTTCCGGTTCACGTTCACCGAGTACGTGTGCGGTCGCGGACCGAATGTGGATCCACCGCCGGTCCAGATGGGTGAGCGGACCGTTCCGACACGTGCGCGGCCGGTTCCTTTCTGGCGCCACGGCTTGGCACCACCGCCACGTACTTCACTACGTTCCTTGGTCTTGTGCGTACCCTGCCGCTTGTTTGCCTGCGAGGAGCGCACGTCGAGCCAGATCGCATGGTCGCTCGGCTCAATCTCGAAGATTGCGGGATCAAGCGTAGCCTTGCGGCGCGTCTTATTGCCTTTTGTATTGTAAATGCTGACTTTCATGATCTGCTAAAGCCCGCTGATAACTACGAGAGTTCAATTTTGAGCAGTCCGTTCCTTGGCCCGGGAACGGCTCCTTTGACTAAGAGCAGGTTCTGATCGGCGAATATCCGGACCACTTCCAGGTCGGCCATCTTGACCTTTCTATTGCCCGTCCTTCCTCCCATGCGCATTCCCTTGACTACACGTGAGGGCGAAGAGGATTGCCCAATCGATCCCGGCATGCGCTGCCGGTTGTGCTGTCCGTGCGTAGCCATCCCCACTCCTCCGAAACCATGTCGCTTGACGACACCCTGAAAACCTTTCCCTTTCGAAAGGCCCGAGACGTCGACAAATTGTCCCACCTCGAACACTTGCTCTACACGTACCTCGTCACCGAGGGACAGGTTTTCGACCTCGTAGTCACGGAACTCCATGAGCGTCCGCACGGGATCGATTCCGGCCGCCTTAAAATGGCCTCTCTGGGCACGCGGCGTATTCTTTTCCTTGCGCATGCCAAAACCCAGTTGGACGGACTCGTATCCGTCCTTGTCCATGGTCTTGACGTGCGTCACCGGACAAGGACCCGCTTCGATAACCGTACAAACCACATGGTCGCCGGCTTCGTCGAAGATGCTCGTCATACCAAGCTTTCTGCCGATGATTCCGCTCATTGCTACTTGCGTTCCTTCTTCGAGTCTACTTGTCGTACTTCAGGTGCTAGCGCCGCGCAAAGGTGATCGTAATCTGTTGATTTCCGATGAGCGACAGCACTGTTGGATTGATATCGAAACCGAGGTCGCCGAGCACACTTCCCGAAAGGGTGAGCACCACGGTGTCGTCCTCGTTTTCGAAGGTATAATTCATGGACACCGGTCGGGTACCGCCGGTGATGGTAAACGTGATCGTTCCCTCGAGGGCCTCAAAGGTGCCGGATACGTCGAGGATGGTTTCTCCACCGGGATCGACCGCCTGCATGCTGAAAGATCGGGAGGTGGGGAAGTTGGCCGTTACCGTTCCGAGCAGATCGAGCAGATCGAGTCCGGGGGTGGTTAGCGAAACGGCCTCCCAGGCTCCGACGAACCGTTCTGCGTCGGTTTGCTCGTCGGTCGTATCGCATGCCATAATCCCCAGAAGGAAAATCGCGATCGATATGGAGAGTATTCTTCTCATCATGTTAACCGGGGCGCCCGTCGGCTCGGGACGCTATTGTCAGACCTTGATTTCCACGTCCACGCCACTCGGCAATTCCAGCTTCATGAGCGCGTCCACCGTCTTGCTGCTGGTCGATAGAATGTCGATCAACCGCTTGTGGCTGCGCGTCTCGAATTGCTCGCGACTTTTCTTGTCGACGTGCGGAGAGCGAAGAACCGTATAGATCGACTTTCGCGTCGGCAGCGGGATGGGCCCACTGACCACGGCACCGGTCGATTTGACGGTCTTGATGATTTTCTCGGCGCTCTTGTCGATCAGGTTATGATCGTACGACTTGAGCTTGATACGTATTTTCTGACTAGCCATCCCTCGTCTCGTCAGGCTCGCGTTACTTGATAATTTTGGTCACAACGCCGGCGCCGACGGTACGGCCGCCTTCGCGAATCGCGAAACGCTGGCCTTCCTCCATCGCTATCGGCTGAATCAATTCCACCTTGAACCGCGTGTTGTCCCCCGGCATCACCATCTCCACGCCTTCCGGCAACTCGATGTCTCCGGTCACGTCCGTCGTGCGGAAGTAAAACTGCGGCCGGTAACCCTTGAAAAACGGCGTGTGGCGACCGCCCTCCTCCTTGCTCAATACGTACACCTCGCACTCATACTGCGTGTGAGGCGTCACGCTGCCGGGCTTGCACACTACCATGCCACGCTCGATCCCGTCCTTGTCTACACCGCGAAGCAATAACCCCACGTTGTCGCCCGCCTGGCCCTGGTCCAGAAGCTTGCGAAACATCTCCACACCCGTAACCGTCGTCGTCTGCGTCTCCTCGCGAATACCGACGATCTCCACCTGCTCCCCTACCTTGATCACCCCGCGCTCTACGCGACCCGTCGCCACCGTCCCGCGACCCGTGATCGAAAATACATCCTCCACCGGCATCAAAAACGGCTTGTCAACGTCTCGGTCCGGCGTCGGTATGTAGCTGTCAACAGCCTCCATCAACTCCAGTATCTTCTCCTCCTCCTCCGCCTTGCCGTTCAACGCCTCCAGCGCACTGCCACGAACAATCGGCGTCTCGTCACCGGGAAACTCGTACTGGTCCAAAAGCTCGCGAATCTCCATCTCCACCAACTCCAACAACTCCTCGTCGTCGACCAGATCAACCTTGTTCAAATACACCAGCAGGTAGGGAACTCCCACCTGACGCGCCAGCAAAATGTGCTCACGCGTCTGTGGCATCGGACCGTCGGTCGCCGCCACCACCAGGATCGCTCCGTCCATCTGAGCCGCTCCCGTTACCATGTTCTTGACATAGTCCGCGTGGCCCGGACAGTCCACGTGCGCATAGTGACGATTCTCCGTCTCATACTCCACGTGCGCCGTCGCAATCGTGATACCACGCTCTCGCTCCTCCGGAGCATTGTCGATCGAATCAAACGAACGAATCTCTATCGAATCGTTCGCCTTCGCCAACACCTGCGTGATCGCAGCCGTCAACGTCGTCTTTCCGTGGTCCACGTGTCCGATCGTTCCCACGTTTACGTGGGGCTTCGTACGTTGAAATGTCTCCTTTGCCAT
>CAZIIP010000229.1:0-6050 GCA_964539455.1 uncultured Rhodothermales bacterium | reverse complement strand
GCGGCTGTCCGAATGGAACCAGGTTCCGGTCATGCACATTGCCACAGAAGTCGATGCACAAAATATGTTCCGGATTGCGGAATCACTTCTTGCCGGCGCCGGCGCGTAGCCATGCAACGGGGTGAGCTCTGGTATATGAACATCAACTTGTCCCACACGGTCGAGAATCGTGGCGGTTCACATCGCGTGCATCTTGTGATTGACTGCGTGGTCAACGACCGGCTGCGGGGAAATTCGAATGGGCACGCAATCGGCATCCCGGCAGCAAATCCATGTACGAAGCGCCAAATACTCGGCGTCAATGCCTAACTTTCCCTTAGCACAGAGTCATTCGTCAAACTGTCTACCGATGACGCGTACCACGACCACGATCCTGCTTTATGCATTTGTCCTTTGTATCGCGAGCTGTGAACCGACAACGGGCAACCGGTCTACGGACACGCCGCCCAATATCGTTCTGATTTTTACCGATGACATGGGGTGGGGCGATCTGGGTACATACGGGCATCCGCTGATTCGGACGCCCCGACTCGAACGGATGGCACGTGAAGGAATCAGCCTCACATCATTCTACACGGCGGCGCCGGTCTGCACCCCGTCGCGTGCGGGTCTGATGACCGGGCGCTATCCGGTGCGCTTCGGCATGGAACATAACGAGGGGCCGGACACCGAAGGCGGCATGCCGGCCGATGAACTGACAATGGCCGAAGCGCTCAAAAGCGTAGGATACAGAACGGCCTGTTTCGGCAAGTGGCATCTCGGATCGGTACCCGGTCATATGCCGACCGAACACGGATTTGACGAGTACTACGGCATTCTTTACAGCAACGATATGATGCCTCCCTGGGTGCAGACGGACCGTCCGTTGCGTCTTTACCGGGGGACGGAGCCGGTGGATGAATACCCGGTTGACCAGACGACGCTTACGAAACGGTATACGGAGGAAGCCATCCGCTTTATTCGAGAGTCGGGCGACGAGCCATTCTTCGTCTATTTGCCTCACGCCATGCCCCATTTGCCGATCTACGCATCGGAGGAATTTCAGGGAAAATCGGAGGGCGGGCGCTATGGTGATACGATTGAGGAGCTGGACTGGAGTGCAGGCGCCATTCTCGATGCACTGGCTGACGAGGGAAAAGACGACAACACGATTGTGATCTTCACGAGCGACAATGGCCCATGGCGCAATATGCCGCCGCGCATGTACGAAACCGAACCGGTTGAGCGGTGGGATGCCGGCACGAGCGGGCCTTTTATGGGGGAGAAAGCCACCACTTGGGAAGGCGGACATCGCGTACCTGCCATCATTCGGTGGCCCGGACAACTCTTGCCCGATCGCGTTTCGAGCGAAGTGGCCACCACGATGGACCTCTACACCACGCTACTGAATCTGGCCGGCGCGCAAGCACCGGACAAGACCGTGGACGGGCTCGACATCTGGCCGCTTCTCAAAGATGATGCGCCATCACCGCACCAGTTCTACCACTATTTCTGGCTCGACATGCTCCAGGGAGTACGCGACGATATGTGGAAGCTGAGGGTGCTGCCCGGTGAATCGGAATCGCAGCCGCGCGTCTTGCTTTTTGACCTGCACAACGATCCCTATGAGCGATACGATGTTGCCGCCGACCATCCGGAAGTCGTAGAGCGTCTCAAACAGGAAATGGTCCGGTTTGCCGAGGAGACAGGGGCGACGTTGGCGTTTGAGCCGTGAGGGGGAGTAGGGCAACGGCTTGCCGTTGCCGGACGGACAAACCTGTGGCGGCGCAGCCGAGTCCAGATCGCTGATGGATCCGGTGACAGCACTGCAAAGCCTGACGGATGAACCTGGCCCGGCAAAGCGGCATCGAGATTGTTGAAGTGACCGGTTGTGGTACTGCGTTCCCGGAAGGATGAGCGGAATACACTCGGCTGCGATGGCTAAAACTCCACGCCGACGAGTTCCTTTTCGAGTTCTTCCAGGGATTTTCCCTTTGTTTCGGGCACCTTGCGCCATACAAACAGCACCGTGAGTGCGCACATCACGGCGTAGATCATGAAGGTCAGCGCGCCTTCGAGCCGGGCGATCAACCACGGGAAACTCATCGACACAACAAAGTTCGCCGTCCACAAGACAAAGGTGGCTGTTGACATCACGAGACCGCGGACCTTTATCGGGAAGATCTCCGAAAGCACGACCCAGACGATTGGGCCAAGGGAAGCGGAAAAGGAAGCGACGTAGACGACGAAAGACACCAGCACGATGATCCCCTCGGCTTTGCCCATGGCATATGCCCCGGACAGAAACGACAGCGCAGCCAGCATCCCGAAAGCGCCCGCGAGCATCAGCGGTTTCCGACCGACAACGTCTACCAACCGCATGGCCAGCAGCGTAAAGACGAGATTGACGAAGCCGACAACGACCGTCTGGAGAAGCGCCGAATCCGTAGCCGAGCCCGTTTGCTCAAAAATCGTGGGCGCGTAGTACATCACCACGTTGATGCCGGTAACCTGCTGCAATATGGCCAACACAATGCCGATGGTCAGCACGCGACGAAGGGAGGGCGCGATCAAATCTCGCCACGAGCCTTCGTGGCTGCCGCGTAAAACCTCGCGAATCTCTGCAATCTCGGGTGCGATATCCCGGCTATCGCGAATTCGCGCCAGCACGGCTCCGGCGGCATCCTCCTCACCCTCGCGAACGAGCCAGCGGGGGCTCTCCGGTACCAGGAAAAGGGCAAGGAAAAATGCCGTTGCCGGTATGGCTTCGGCTCCGAACATCCATCGCCAGTTGTGAACGCCGGTATCGACCAGCAAGTAGTTTGAAAAGAAAGCAAGCAGAATTCCGACGACTATGGTTAGCTGATTCAGCGCAACCAGACGTCCGCGAATATTACTCGGGGAGATTTCGGCAATGTAAAGAGGCGAAACCATGGAGGCGGTCCCCACGGCCATTCCGCCGAGGATCCGCGCAAGAATGAAGAGAGTAAAGTCGCCGGCGAGCGCCGTGCCGAGGGCGGAAACGGCGTAGGCGGCGGCCGTGGCCAACAGTATCCGCTTCCGACCGAAGCGATCACTCAGCCTGCCGGCGAAAAGCAAGCCCGTCATCGCTCCCATAATGACGGAACTTACGGCCCATCCCACACCTGCCTCGCCAAGACCGAAATGAGGCGTGATAAATGGAATCGTACCTGAAATAACTGCGGTGTCGAATCCGAAGATCAGGCCCCCCAGAGCCGCCACGAAACAGAGTACATACAGATAGCCGTGGGAAGTGGAGGCCGGTTCGGCTTCGGTTGGAGGCGCCATCGATTCCAGTGCTTGTGCGACAAGTTTGGTGGATCCGGTGGCAAGGTACTAACCGACCGCGAGAGCGTGGGTGCAGATGCGCGATTCCTCTCCAATTAACCTGATTGGATCCAATACACCTGATGCATCTTTGGATGGCATCGCATCTTGGATGCCGACAGCATTTGGACGTACCGCAGGAACAGGCCCTGGATTCCCCGCAATTTGGGGCAAACGGAAAAGCGGGGTTGAGAAGTAGATGTACACGGAGAAATCGTTTCGCGGCAAACCGTTGGCGTCCATGTCAACTCAGTGCAGTTGGTTACACCAAACGCAACGGATCCCTTTCTCCGGTATATGATCATTCACCGGGTGAGCGATCGACGGTTCGTACATGTATGGATCATTCTGGATCGCCTTGAATAGAGGTAGCCGGACAGCATGGGGCAAATGGGCAAGGGACCCCAATGGCCGGATATACCACATGAGCGGGGCTGCCGGTTCAAAAACAGAATTAATGGATCCCAATCTGCAGCGACAAATCGGTCTCTTCCCGGCGGTCAATATCGTGGTTGCCAATATGATTGGTGCGGGGATCTTCACGACGTCCGGTCTGCTCCTTGCCGAGATCCATCATCCGGGATGGCTACTCATATTGTGGGCTGCGGGCGGGTTGCTGGCGCTTTCGGGTGCACTTTGTTATGGCATCCTGGGGGCGGCAATGCCGGAGGCGGGCGGTGAGTACCGTTATCTTTCGCGCCTCTACCACCCGATGTTCGGTTTTCTGTCGGGCTGGATTTCCTTTTTTGTAGGCTTTTCCGCTCCTCTTGCAGCCTCTGCGTTGGGATTCTCAGAATATGCTGCGCGGGCGTTTCCGTCGGCGTTCGCATGGGGACCCCACGCAGCTACTACGCGCTTCGTCGCTGCAGCGGCGATCATCGGTCTCACGTTCGTTCACCTTCGCGGTGTCGTACTCGGCATTCGCGTCCAAAACGTGCTGACGGCGGGCAAGGTGCTGCTCATTTTCGCGTTTGTTGCAGTCGGATTCGCCATCGGTACCGGTGTGATCGGCCGGGCCGTGCAGGAGTCACTGGTTTCGTCGCCCATTACGTGGAAAACGGCCGGGCTCTCCCTGATGTGGATCATGTTCGGATACAGCGGATGGAATGCTTCCGGATATATCGGTTCCGAGATTTCGAATCCGAGACGCAACCTGCCCTGGTCTCTCATACTCGGGACCGGCCTGGTAACCGTACTGTACCTGGCACTAAACGCACTCTTTGTTTATGCGGTGCCGGCGTCCGAGCTGGAAGGCGTGATCGCCGTGGGCGGGCTTGCCGCTGAGCGGTTGTTCGGGACCGGTGGAGATCGTCTGATCTCGATGTTGATCGCGTTTGCGCTGTTGTCGTCCATCAGCGCGCTAATCATTCTGGGTCCGCGCGTCTATTATGCAATGGCAAAAGACGGGTTGTTTTTTCAGCGGGTGATGCAGGTCCATCCTCGCACGCATGTGCCCTATGTATCCCTGCTGGTTCAATGCGGTGTTGCCGTGGTCATGGTAGTGTCGGGGACCTTCGACCAGATTCTTACCTATATGGGATTCTGTCTCGGAATTTTCCCGCTGTTTGCCGTAATCGGCATTTTTCGTTTCACCGCCTGTGGCCAGGGTACGCCTCCCCGGTGGGTTCTCGGCGTCGCCGTTCTTTTTGCCGTCGTGAGTTTCGCGATCCTCGTTTTAGCCTTTCTCGAGCGTCCGTTCGAATCGTCGATCGCGATCGTGACCGTCCTGGTCGGCATACCACTCTATTTCTGGTTCCGGCATCGAAATCGTGATGGCCGGGATCGTCAAACCAGTTAATTTTCTATCAAACCGCTTCATTGCCATGAATCGTACCTGTTCGACGTGGTGCATCGCTTGTCGCAGCGCCGGCTTGCTCATCCTGATTTTTTTCACGGCGCTGGGTTGTCGGGCGCAGCAACCTGCAGACACGACCGGGCTCGATGCGCAGGTCAGTGCTTTTCTGGAGAACCACCGGGGCGGGTGGCGGGATATGAATGTCCCTGCATCGGATGGTCGCGTGCTGTATAACCTTATCGTCGAAAACGGCTACACGCGGGCGCTCGAGGTGGGTACGTCGACGGGTCACTCGGCCGTCTGGATTGCAGCCGCGCTAAAAAAGACCGGCGGCAAACTGATCACGATCGACATCGACGAGGACAGGCTAAGCACGGCCAGGGAAAACTTTGAAGAGGCAGGGTTGTCCGACTATATCGACGCACGACTCGCAGACGCGCATGAACTCGTCAAAACACTCGAAGGCCCATTCGATTTTGTGTTTGTTGATGCCGATAAGGGATGGTATCCGCAGTATTTCCGGGACATCTATCCGAAGCTGGAAGAAGGGGGTTGCTACACCGCCCACAATGTCACGATGCGCCGGCAGGCGATGCGCGAGTTTCTTGATCTTCTGGAATCCACTCCGGGTCTGGAGACGGAAATCGCTAGGGCGAGCAGGTCCGGGTTGTCGGTCAGCTACAAGCGAGCCGCTCCGTAAGTGAAGCGTAAACCACAAAGCGGTTGCTGGATACGGATGCGGCAGGCGACCGACCATGGAATGCAACCTCACGCATTTCCGCCGGTTGATTCACAGGTTTTTAACGTGATGCAGCAGTAGCCTATATGATTGACGTCCGGTCAATCATCAACGCAACAAGGAAGCAATATGAGACGCCGCGATTTTGGCAAGCGTATGCCGGAACGGCAGCCGCCCTTGCCGCAGGAT
>CAZIIP010000228.1:475-6069 GCA_964539455.1 uncultured Rhodothermales bacterium | reverse complement strand
TTCGGCGGCAATTCCAATTGGCGAGGACCTGTCTGGTTTCCCATTAACTATCTCATGATTGAGTCCCTCAGGAAATTCCATCGCTATTTCGGCGAAAGTTTTAAGGTGGACTTGCCTTCTGAAGGGGGACTTCCTGTCACCCTGGACGATGTCGCCGACGCGCTGTCAGGTCGGCTGTGTGCCATCTTCCTGCGTGATGATCATACCGGAAAACGTCCCTTCTACGGAGATCGGGACATCTATCAACGGGATCCCTGCTGGCGCGACCACGTGCTCTTCCATGAGTATTTCCATGGGGATACGGGAGAGGGCATAGGAGCCGGCCACCAAACCGGCTGGACGGCACTTGTCGCCACCCTGTTGCAGGAACGCGCATCGAGGAGCAACAAGGAGATACGACCTCAAAAAGAGACGTAACAACCGGCCGATAGAGCATCCGGCCCCATTTTCCTGCTAACCGACGGCCGTCGAAGACAAGATGAATACCGTTCCCTTTCTGACGACAGACCAGATGCGCGAAGTCGATCGTGCGATGATCGAGGATTACCACATCGAACTGGTCCAGATGATGGAAAATGCCGGGCGCAATCTGGCCCATCTCGCGCGGATGCGTTTTCTGGCCGGAGATCCACGCGAAAAACAGGTTGTGGTTCTTTGTGGCCCCGGTGGAAACGGTGGTGGCGGGCTCGTCTGTGCCCGGCATCTTCACAACTGGGGCGCCATCGTAACGGTGGCAACGACACGTCCGTCTGACGAGTATTCCGGCGTGCCGGCCCATCAGCTCGACATCGTTCGGCGGCTGCCGCTGCCGGTCACGTACGCCGGCGTTCCGCCACAGACGGACACGGTGAATTTGATTCTGGATGCCGTCATCGGTTACAGCCTTTCGGGAGCGCCGACAGGTGTCGCTTCCGATCAGATCCGGTGGGCCGGGAGCCAGGATGCTCCCATCCTGAGCCTGGACGTACCGTCCGGTGTCGATACGAGCACGGGATGCGTATTTGATCCCGCCATCCGCGCCACAGCCACGCTGACGCTCGCTCTGCCGAAGGCGGGGCTTCGGGACGGTCGGGCGAGGGATGCCGTAGGTGAGCTCTACCTTGGCGACATAAGCGTTCCTCCCGATCTCTATCGAAAACCGAATATCGGTATCTCCGTCGATCCGCTATTTGCCCGTGAGGAGATCATCCGTCTCTGGTGATTCTCGCCGCCACGCCCGATTTCCATCTTCCCGCGCCGATACAACATGGAACTACCCAGGTCGATCTGTAACGACGAGCACCAGGCGATGCGCCGCGAATGGCTGGTCACCAACGGCCTTGGAGGATTTGCCTCCGGTACGGTTTCCGGGATTCTCACGCGCCGGTATCACGGCCTGCTGGTTGCCGCCCTGCATCCTCCCGTCGGCCGAACCCTGCTCGTTTCGAAGGTCGATGAAACCATAGACTACGCCGGAAGGCAGGTCAGACTCGGAGCCAACCGATGGGCGGGGGGAGTGACCGATCCCGACGGATTCATCCACCTAGAGAGTTTCCGTCTTGAGGGATCGACACCGGTGTGGACGTATGCCGTTGCCGATGCACTCATCGAAAAACGCATCTGGATGCAGAAGGGCAAAAGCACAACGTACGTCCGGTATATTCTCCTGCGGGGTTCTGCGCCGGTCTCCATCAGCATCCAGGTGCTTGTCAACTATCGCGATTTCCACGGGACCACATCGGCACGGGACTGGAGGATGTCCGTCGACCCGGAGCCGTCCGGGCTGCGCGTCGAGGCGTTCGACGGGGCTATACCCTTCTTCTTGACAAGTGCCTCCGCCACGGCCTCTCCCCGCAACGAATGGTACCGGGCGTTCCATCTGGAAGCCGAAGCTTTCAGGGGACTCGCACACGTGGAGGATCATCTCCTAGCCGGAGTCTTTTCGGCCGCACTCAAGGCGAACCAGCCGCTGACACTCGTCTTTTCAAGCGACCCAAACGCCGACCCTGACGGAGACCGGTCCTTTGCGGACCGCTTGGCGTCCGATCGAATCGTTCTTGATCAGGCCACGATGAGCGGGGAGCCGGCAGAAATCCGGCAAATGGTTCTCGCCGCAGACCAGTTTGTAGTGCGTCGCCAAGCGCAGGACTCCGGCAAACATCTCTTATCCGTTATCGCCGGTTATCCCTGGTTTGCCGATTGGGGTCGGGATACCATGATCGCCTTGCCGGGTCTCATCCTGGCTTGCGGACGTCACCTGGATGCAGCGGATATTCTGCGCACATTCAGGCAATTTGTCGATCGCGGGATGCTACCCAACAGATTCCCCGACACCGAGGGCGTGCCGGAGTACAACACGGTGGATGCCGCTTTGTGGTTTTTTGAGGCGGTGCGAGTCGTTCTCGCGGCATCATGGGACGAGGCCCTGGCCCAAGAATTCTACCCGGTTTTCGAAGACATAGTGGAACACCACATCCGCGGGACCCGATTCGGAATAGCCGTCGATCCGAAAGACGGCTTGTTGCGCGTGGGGGAGGCGGACTCGCAACTCACGTGGATGGATGCCCGCGTTAACGGAAAGGCGATCACGCCACGCATCGGGAAGCCGGTCGAAGTGAACGCACTTTGGTACCATGCGCTCTGCTTCACATCCGAACTTGCCCGCAACCTGGGGCGTCCGTCGGCGGAGTATGACGGCCTTGCGCGACGCGTGCTTGATTCGTTCGATCGCTTCTGGTGCCCCGATACCGGCTGTTGTTACGATGTTGTGGATGGACCCGAAGGGGACGATGTGAGCCTGCGACCCAATCAGATCTTCGCGGTCTCACTGGCGCACAGTCCCTTGACGCCCGCTCGGCAAAAGGCCGTGGTGGATGCGTGTTCCACGCACCTCCTCACACCGTTCGGCCTGCGCAGTCTCGCTCCGGAGCACCGCTCATATAGGGGGCGCTATGGCGGTCCTCCGTCAACCCGCGACGCGGCCTATCATCAGGGTACCGTATGGGCGTGGCTCCTCGGCCCGTTTGTTGCCGCACATCTGCGCGTATACAACAACCCGGAAACCGCACGGTCGTTTCTCCTTCCGCTGCTCGGGCATATCAACGACCATGGCCTCGGAAGTATCAGTGAGATCTTCGACGCCGAGCCGCCGTTCCACCCGCGGGGAGCGATCGCGCAGGCCTGGAGCGTAACCGAAGTCCTGCGCGCCTGGATGCTCACCCGATCCCCTTCCTCCGAGCCGTCCCCCACGAAAGATGCCTGATGCGGGAATGCGCATCTCCCGTCCACAGATAAGGGGGAGTCCCCCCAATCACGGATCGGCGCATTCGAATCTGCGAGGAGCCTGAAAGGAAAGGCCTTGCGGTGGCAGGACACGGTGTCTATCGGTCGCCTACCGAGGCATTTCGACCTCAGCGGGCTCACTATCCGTCCCGTGGGCCTCTTCCGGTGGGTGCGCGCAGGCATAGATCCACGCCCGGCCGTTCCGAGCCATCATCTCGTCCGCCTCGTCCGGCCCCCATGTGCCAGGATCATAGATGCTCAGTGGTGTGCTGCCCATCTCCCACGAGTTCAGTATCGGATCGAGCAACCTCCAGGCAATTTCGGAACGGTCGGCGCGCGTGAACAGCGACGCGTCGCCTTGGAGCACATCCAGAAGCAGTCGCTCGTACGCATCGGGAAGGATCAGATCTCCGAACGAATCGCGGTAATGAAACGAGAGTTCCACCGTTCGCATATCCGCGACCGCATCGGGGACCTTGGCGAGCGATCGAAGGTGAATACCCTCGTCGGGCTGGAGACACAGTGACAGGATATTTGACTGGATCTGACTATCGACGTCCCCTGGAAACATGGTGTGGGGTGGCCGCTTGAACTGGATGGAAATCTCCGATGCCTTTGTGGCGAGCCGTTTCCCGGATCGGAGATAGAAAGGGACGCCCTTCCAGCGCCAGTTGTCAACGAAGAAGCAGATAGCCGCATAGGTCTCTGTCTCCGAATCGGGAGCGACACCCGATTCGTCGTGATAGCCGCGATACTGGGCCCTGACTGTCTGAGACGGCACCTCCTCCGGCCGGATCGGCCGCACTGCCTTTAGGACCTTAACCTTCTCTTCGCGCAGGGCTTCTGCATCGAACGACGACGGAGGCTCCATTGCGACCAGAGAAAGCAACTGGAGCAGATGATTCTGGAACATGTCACGAACCGCGCCGGTGCCGTCGTAGTATTGAGCACGACTGCCCACGCCGACTGTCTCCGCCACGGTAATCTGTACGTGATCGATGGTGTTCCGATTCCAGATCGGCTCATATATCGCGTTGGCAAACCGTGAAACCAGGATGTTCTGTACGGTCTCCTTGCCGAGGTAGTGGTCGATTCGATAGATCTGGTTTTCGGACAATTCCTGGTGGACAGACTCATTCAGGGCGCAGGCGGACTCCTCGTCGTGCCCGAACGGTTTCTCTATTACCACCCGACACCAACGTCGAGTCGGTCCGGTTCCGCCGTGCTCGGCCGTGAGTCCGGCAGCACCGAGACGGGAAATGATTCCAGCATAAAACCGAGGAGGAGTTGCCAGATAGATAAGCCGGTTTGGCGGAGAGCTTTGAACGCTGATCAGTCTCGCCGCGAGTTTTTCGTAATCTTCCGACTCGTTGAAGTTACCGGTAACGTAGTCTAGCCGCTCGGAGAACGTGCTCCAATCTCCGGGTGAGACCCCCTCTTCGGCAAAGAGGTCCAGTCCCTCCCTCGCCCAGGACCGGAAGGTGTCGGGAGTGAACGGTTGATTGGCAAATCCGGTGATACGGAAATCGGCCGGCAGCCGTCCCTTCGCAAACAGGCTGAACAGAGCCGGAATGAGTTTGCGGCGCGAAAGGTCGCCCGACGCGCCCATGATAATTATGTGTGTGGGAGTGGTCATTCTGCGTGTGCCCAAAAGGGCGGTAGGGTTGTGTGGGCGGAACAGTCCAGGTCAATAGGTAGCGGTGTTTCGCTTGCGGCGTGTATGAATGCACACGGTAGGACTAATCGAATGCGACCACTTCATGGCCACCCTTCAATATGCGGGCGGTCATGTTGAGGCCCATCTTCCCCAAACCAATCATGGCTATTTTCATGCTACTATAATACTTCGGTTTCGTGTTTGAAGATAAAGGATTTGTGTGCAGAGGTGGCGGGACCGGATGCCGGTGCCCGTCCGGCTTTATGGCAACTGGGATGCAAGCTTTTCGATCACCTGTACTCCGTCCCGGCCCGCATCAATACGGATGATGTGCCTTCCACCATCTGCCAGAGCCTCAAAGTCCCCTGCAGCCTGGGCAAGCTTCAATACGCCGAAATCTATGGACGACGTCTCCCCTCCGGCTTCGTCGGGGATGGCGAGATCGATTTCGGGCTTCGATGTAATCTGAACAAAGAATCCGTTTCCGGAGTCGCCCTTGTGGAGTTGACCAGTGGAATGGAGGTAACGCGGACCGTACCCTCCGTATCCCCGGCCAGATCCGGGTTCACCTCGAGGCTGACATAGCCGTCCGCACCCCCACTCGATTCAAAGACCGGGCGCAGGACGTCGGCTACCTCCCTGATGTCGGCCAGAACCAGCGCTTCGTAGATCTGAA
>CAZIIP010000228.1:0-465 GCA_964539455.1 uncultured Rhodothermales bacterium | reverse complement strand
CAGGCGCAATGCCGTGTCGTAATCGGAGCTGCCGGCTATGGCTTTCTCGAAAATGGACGGATTGGAAGTGACGCCACGGACGCCTTGATCGACAAGGGCCCCCAGTTCACCGCTTTCGATAAATGCCCGGCGAACGTAATCGTACCAGATCGACTGGCCATGCTTACAAAGTGAGTCCAGTTTTGCGTTGGTCATTTTTGCGTGGTTATGATGTGAAGAATGATCTGCCGTCCTTACTGAGTAAGTAGACCTCGAACCGCATCGGTTACAGCCTCTACCGTAATGCCATATTTATCGTACAAGACACCTGCCGGTGCACTGGCTCCAAATCCCGTCATGCCGATCACCACACCGTCCAATCCCACGTAGCGCTCCCAGCCGACGGTGATCCCCGCCTCGACGGCTACTCTGGTTCGAATCGCCGACGGCAGGACGCTTTCACGATAGGCGGCCGGCTGCCGGTCG
>CAZIIP010000227.1:0-6073 GCA_964539455.1 uncultured Rhodothermales bacterium | reverse complement strand
GGGATATGCGGTGATTCGGCGACGCATTGGACTGACACGAATGACGATAATCCGGCAGTCCGTTTCTGTTTGGCGCAACATGTGCGGCATTCAAAACAAAGGCAGTCAGTACGGAATTGACGGTCACTGAGCGGGTAGGCCTGAGCTTCTTCAGCCGCGTTTTTCTTTGGTCCTTTCTTTTGCGACAAAAGAGAGGACGGAAAGACATGCAAAGCCTCGTGGAGCTAAGGAGATTCGAACTCCTGACCTCTGCAGTGCGATTGCAGCGCTCTACCAACTGAGCTATAGCCCCGGTCGGGTGTGTGACGACAATCCGCGTCCACCGTATAGCATTATATTATACGCCAAGGCATATCCGATGTTCAAGAGAATCGGCGCATACACCACCGGTTTACGCGGGGGATCATCCCGAAAACCCGTATCTTTAAGGTTCGCATGAAACCACCGACGCCAACAATTATAGCTGCACAAATGAAGAAGAACGCGCCGCGTGATCCATTGGGGGTACGTGCCACCTTTGAAACGGGTTCAGGAAAGGCATATATCTACCGGTTGGACGGGGTCTCGGCTTCCGGTATGGGTTCGGTCGACCGGTTTCCGATCTCGATCAAGGTGTTGTTGGAGTCCCTGCTCCGGGAATGTGACGGTAAGGGCATTCGTACGGAAGATATCGAGCGGATGGTCGCCTACAATCCGGAGCACGTTGCGCAGGAGGAGATTCCTTTCATGCCGGCGCGTGTCATTTTGCAGGATTTCACGGGTGTGCCTTCGGTTGTCGATCTGGCCGCCATGCGTTCGGCTATGAAACGGCTCGGGGGTGACCCGGCGAAGATCAATCCGAGGGTTCCGGTCAATCTGGTGATCGACCATTCGGTTCAGGTGGATGTCTTCGGGACATCGATGGCCCTTCAGCTTAATTCTGAATACGAATTCAAGCGCAACCGGGAGCGTTACGAGTTCCTGCGATGGGGACAAAAGGCGTTCGAGAATTTTTCGGTCGTGCCACCGGCACGTGGTATCGTCCACCAGGTGAACCTGGAATACATCGCGCATGGCGTATGGAGCAGACCGGAAGGCGATTTGCAGGTTTTCTATCCCGACTCGCTGGTGGGCACCGACAGCCACACCACCATGATCAACGGTCTGGGCATCGTGGGATGGGGCGTAGGAGGAATCGAGGCGGAGGCCGTTATGCTGGGACAACCCATCTATATGGTGATGCCGGAGGTGATCGGATTCAAGCTAAACGGTGCCCTCTCGGAGGGCGTCACGGCTACCGACCTGACGCTAACGGTGACCCAAATGCTGCGCGAAAGGGGGGTCGTCGGCAAGTTTATCGAGTTCTACGGTCCCGGCCTCTCATCGATTTCGCTGGCGGATCGGGCGACGATCGCCAACATGGCGCCGGAATACGGCGCGACCATGGGATTCTTTCCGATCGACGATGAAAGCCTGTCTTACCTCAGGCGCACCGGCAGACCGGAAGACCTGGTCGAAGCGGTGGAACGCTACACCAAGGAGCAGGGGCTCTTTCGTACGGACGATATGACGGACCCTCTGTTTGCCGATACGATGTCGCTCGATCTCGGAGATGTCGTGCCGAGCCTCGCCGGACCCAAGCGCCCGCAAGACCGTATTGCTGTGCCGGATCTTAAGCGCGCATTTGAGACGGCACTCACCGCTCCGGAAGGCCCACAGGGCTTTGGTCTCGACAAAAAAGCACTCGATAGAACCGGTATCTACCCCGGTGGCGACGGGCAACCCATCGATATGAAACACGGCGATGTGACGATCGCCGCAATCACAAGCTGTACAAATACGAGCAATCCCTCCGTGATGCTTGCCGCGGGACTCGTCGCGAAAAAGGCCGTGGAAAAGGGATTGCAAGTGGCGCCGTATGTCAAAACCAGCCTGGCGCCCGGATCCCGCGTCGTAACCGATTATCTGGCCGCTGCCGGTCTGGACCGATACCTCGATCAGCTCGGCTTCAATCTCGTCGGTTATGGATGCACGACCTGTATCGGAAACTCCGGACCATTGCCCGATGAGGTAGCTTCCGCGATTACCGAAGGTGATCTCGTGGTCGCGGGTGTTTTGTCGGGTAACCGGAACTTCGAGGGACGTATTCACGCCCTTGTAAGGGCCAATTTTCTCGCTTCACCACCCTTGGTGGTCGCCTATGCGCTTGCCGGTACGGTAGACATTGACATTACCTCCGATCCACTGGGCATGGGTACGGACGGCGAGCCGGTGTATCTGAATGACGTGTGGCCGTCACGCCAGGAACTCGAGTCGGCAATCGACCGGTTTGTGAAGCCGGAGATTTTTACCGAGCAATATGACGGCATCGAGGATTCGAATGAAGAGTGGAATCGGATTGCCGTAGCCGAGGGCGCGCAGTTCGACTGGCAAGAAAAGTCAACCTACATCCAGGAACCGACATTTTTTGAAGATCTCACTCCCCGGCCGTCCGATATCCAGCCTGTTGACAATGCCCGGGTCCTCGTAAAGGTGGGCGACTCCGTTACTACGGACCACATTTCACCGGCAGGGGCTATCCCGGAAGATGGCCCGGCCGGACGCTACCTGCAGGAACGGGGTGTCAAACCGCAGGACTTCAACAGCTTCGGATCCCGTCGCGGCAATCATGAGGTCATGATGCGCGGAACGTTTGCCAATATCCGGTTACGCAATGAGATGGCGCCCGGGACGGAGGGTGGATGGACCACCCATTTGCCGTCGAATTCCGTAATGTCGGTTTTCGATGCGGCTCGAAAGTATGCGGAGGAGTCCACACAGCTGCTCGTTGTTGCCGGGGAAGATTATGGAATGGGGTCGAGCAGGGACTGGGCGGCAAAAGGAACGGCATTGCTGGGCGTCCGGGCCGTCATCGCAGAAAGCTACGAGCGGATTCACCGTTCCAATCTGGTGGGGATGGGTGTTTTGCCCTTGATCTTCCGGGACGGCGAGAATCTGGAAACGTTTGGACTGGACGGAACCGAGACCTACAGCATTCCGATCGACAACGATATCGAACCGGGAATGGACCTTGCAGGGTACGCCGTGCGCACCGATGGCAGTGAGGTGTCATTCAAGGTCCGCTGCGGACTGTTCACCCCTATCGAAGTGGGGTACTACAGGCACGGAGGAATCCTGAACTACGTCCTCCGCGATTTTCTCGCGCATTAGGTCGAACGGTTAAGAACCGGGCGCCGTTCAGGCGTTTCTTCCGGATGGCGTATCTGCGCGGGCCGCGGGGAAACCTGTCGAGACTATGCCCTAGCGACGGAGCAACACCGTACGGGCACCTTCGAAGCTCTCACCCCTCATACGGACGTAGTAGCGCCCACTGACAAGATTCGAGGCATCGATCGCAAGCTCCCGGATTTCATTGGCTTCCAGCTTCTGATCGAAAATGACGCGTGGTGGTCCACCGAGATCGGAGTGCAACTCCAGTTGAACCCGTTGTGCCTCGCTGACGGCGAAAGTCACCGTGTTGCGCACCTTGTAGGGGTCAGGTTCCGGTGTATCCAGAACGAAAGCGCCGTCCATGCTCAAATGCAACTCGATTTCAGGCGAACGGGAAACGGATCCGTGACGGCCAGACTGTCGAAGTTTGAATCGATGAATACCGTAGCGCTGATCATTCATTACGTAGTCGTATCGCGCGCCAAATGCTTCGGATCCCCTTCCGGGAAGGAATGCGATCGGCACGAATGCTCCGTAATTGTATGAGTGCAACACTTCAAAACCGGCGTTGTCCCACTCGACGCCGGTCTCCCAGAATAACCGGACCGTCCGGCCGGTCGTCCTGACGTCCAGCGTCCGAAGATCGACGGAGGCCGCTTCGGCATGCGCAAATCCCACGTTGAATATCGACGCGCATTCCGCGCGATTTGAAACCGGAGCGGCACAATGCTCCGTCAGGTTGAAATCGAATGCGCTCACGGTCGTCGGACGTGCGGACGATTGCAGGAGATTTTTGGTACCGTCAGCAGACGAAACAGCGCCCCCGGTTTGGCGCACCAGGTCCGGATCCTCGTGGTCGATCGACAAGCGGTACCTTCCGGGGCGAAGATGGTTGATCACATAGAAGCCGTATGAATCGGTGAGCGATTGCCGCACCACCTCGCCGGTCTCGCGATCCTCGATCCTGACGGCAACGAATGCCAATCCGTCCGATCCGGGAAGCAGTCCGGGCAAATCGTTCCAGTCTCTCCGGCCGTTGGCGTTTCGATCCCACCACAACGAGCCGCCTATAGCGCCCGCCCGGCTGTCGAATCCGAAGCCTCTCAGAGCGGGAGGCGCTGCAAGTTCTTCATCTCTGATGAGATACAAGTCGTTCGTCGTGCGAAGAAGACCATACTGCTCGAAAACGGTTCTATCCGAAACGTCGACTGTATAAGGCTTCGGCACAACCCCCTTGAAGGCGTACCGCCCGGCCGCGTCGGTAAGGGTTTCGGCCACTACCTTGCCGGTAACCGGATCCAGCAATCGAACCGGAATTCCGGCCAACCCGGCTACCGGGTTCTCGTCCATTTCTCCGTTTCCGTTACGATCCTCCCATACGTAATTGGAGACGGTCCACGGCGGGCGCAGGCCTTCGCTCGCCTGCGGGATGTCCTCCGAAAGGTGGACATGCGGCACGGCGTGATTGAAAACGGCTGCCGTCTGCGGAAATTGCGCATGTGCTGTCGTGGAAATGAAAGCGAGCGCCAAGACTCCCGAAAACGGAAGTACGGGATTGTTACGACATACGTTCATGACATGCCTTCTGCATCCAAGGCAGGCCAATCACCCCGAAACGCAACGGATTCGTACGTCTAGATAACCGATACGCCGGAAACCGTTACGTCAGCCCCTTTCGCTCCACGTTCCGTGGAAGGTAGTGCCGGTCTGCCACCGAGCGGCGGCGCCCAAAGATGAGACCGGTCCCGGAACGAGAACCAGGAAGGGATGACGCGTGGAGTGATCCGCTTGTATTTGGTCTGTTTGTGGTAGTAGGTAGTATCAACCGAAATGATAACAACCTGCGGCATCAAACACAAGTCCTTTGAAACGCCGCAAACCAAGCCGGGCGGGATTCGGGTCCCCTGTGGATGGAAGCACGTGGGCGTACCCGTCGCGGAGCGAATTGGGACAAATCCGGAGGCAAATACCCGAAACAGCTTGAAGGTTTGGTGTGTCTATGACTATTGTTTCCTGTTCGGCCGTATCTAACCAGACAGCAATACCATGTCGCGAAAAGGACAAAATCCCCGGAGTCAATCCAGGCGCGCGTTTCTCCGAAACTCCGCTGCGGCGACGGCCGGCATCACGGCGGGCCTCATGACGGGCTCCAATTTTGCCTACGCAGGTGCCCGGGACACGCTGCGGGTCGGTCTGGTAGGATGCGGAGGCCGCGGAACAGGTGCTGCGCGCGATGCGGTCGAAGGGGCGCCGTCCGTCGAGATCGTGGCAATGGGCGATCTGTTTGAAGATCGGTTGCAGCGCAGTCGGGATGCACTTGCGGAGGCGGTCGGAGAAAGTCTGACCGCTACCGACGAGACCTGCTTTGTCGGTTTTGATGCCTATCGGAAGGTTATCGCGAGTGATGTCGATATGGTGATCCTGGCCACACCGCCGGGTTTCCGTCCGGAGCATTTTCGTGCTTGTATGGAGGCAGGGAAACATGTGTTCATGGAGAAGCCGGTGGCAGTCGATCCGACAGGGATACGGCACATACTGGAATCCGGGAAACTGGCGGATGATAATGGTTTATCGGTAGTGGCCGGCACCTTGTATCGCCGTCAACCGAGCTTCATGCGTGCCATTGAACAGATTCATCAGGGCTCTATCGGCGAGCTGGTGGCTGCCCAGGAATATTACATGACCGGACCCATCTGGTTGCGCGAGAAGCAGCCCGGCATGAGCGAGATGGAGTGGCAGTGCCTCAACTGGTACTACTTCACCTGGCTCTCGGGTGACCACATCGTCGAACAGTTTGTGCACAACCTCGACGTGCTCAACTGGGTCTTTCAATCGCATCCCGTAAGCGCTTATGCTACCGGCGGCCGGCTGAAACGCACACAGC
>CAZIIP010000226.1:0-6090 GCA_964539455.1 uncultured Rhodothermales bacterium | reverse complement strand
CGGCGTAACGCCCCAGTGCCACTCGCCCAGTTTTCGATCGACCAGATACTTCCGGCAATATTCCCAGCACCTCACCGCGAGATCGAGATACCGGCTTTCCGACGTGAGTTGATAGGCATTTACCAGGCCGACGATGGCTTCTACCTGGGGCCACCAGTGGCGGTTGGCATCGATAACGCCGTCACCCGTACGTTCATTCCAAACGGCGCCGCCCGGCTCAATCCCTTCGCGGATCGTGCGGTCCACCATGCGCACCGCCGTCGACCGTACTTCCGCCAGCAGATCTTCATCGCCGAGTTCCTCCGCAGACTCTACCAGCAACCAGGAAGCCTCGATGTCGTGGCCGTATGAAATCGTACCGGACAGGCTTCGCCATTCCATATCAAAATAGAGGGACAGATGCATGGATTGCCGGTCGAGAATCCGGTCGAGATGCAGGCGGACCAGATCAATCAGCCGTTCGCGAACGGCGTTGTTCCGCCATATGCGATAGAGTCCGGTATACGCCTCCATCATATGGAGGTGCGTGTTCATCGTCTTCGCCGCATTGAGATCCTTCTTGCTCAAACGCATCTCGCCCGTTGGTGACCAGTCTGCGGCAAACGCATCGACATACCCGCCATGGCCCCGATCGCGGGCCTTCTCTTCCAACAGACGAAAAAGCCCGATGGCCTGCCGCACGGCAGATTGATGTTCGGTCACACGCGCATACTCCGACAAGGCATACAGCGCAAAGGCATGTGCATACACCTGCTTCTTCTCTTCAAGCGGCTGTCCGTTCGCCGACAGCATCCAGAACACACCACCGGATTGCCGGTCAATGAAGCGGTCGATGATCGTTTTGTAGGCGCGGTCCGCGAGCTTTCGGAAGGCCGCGTCACCGAACCGGCCAAAAGCTGCAGCAAACGTCCACAGGATTCTGGCATTTAAAACGGCGCCTTTGGGTGCATCCGGTACCACGCGGCCTTCACCCGTTATGCGACCGGAGAATCCTCCGTATTTCCAATCTACGGTCTTGTCGATCCAGTAAGGAAGGATGTGCTCCGTCAGTTCGCCGGCAACCTCACTGGCCAGGGTCCTCAAGCGATCGGACATCTTATTCTAGTGATGGAGGGAAACCGAGTGCCAGGTTGCGCCTGATGAGATCGCACCGTGTTTCGACGGAGGCGGCAGACCTCAAGCCGTCGGCAGGGGTGTTCATCACATAGTCGAGCAATCGATCGACGGTAGAAGTGGCTACATGCATACGCGTATCGCATGATGCATAATAAATAAATACGGTCCCGTCGTCGTCGGTGATCCAGCCATTGCTGAAGAGCACATTGGAAACGTCACCCGTCCGCTCACCTCCTGCGGGAGCCATGAAGTATCCTCCCGGAAGATGCGTGACGCGAAACGGCTCGTTCGGTGCGGCCAGAAACAGATAGAGTACGTAGCGCAAGCCCGCTGCCGTGTTGCGCACGCCATGTGCAAGGTGCAACCAGCCCTTGTCGGTTTTAATCGGTGCCGGACCAAGGCCGTTTTTGAGTTCCATGATCGTGTGGTAAACCTTGGTGTTGACGACCTGCTCGTTGTCCACATCGGCGCATTCAATTTTATCCGAGAGGCCCCAGGCGATTCCTCCACCTGACCCTGTCGTGATGAATCCGTCTTGCGGGCGCGTATAGAAAGCATACTTCCCGTCCACAAATTCCGGATGCAGCACGACGTTGCGTTGCTGCGGTGACCGGGTGCGAAGATCGGGTAGACGTTCCCATACATCGAGATCCCTCGTGCGTGCGATACCGGCTGCCGCGACCGCCGAGGACGTGTCTCCGGGCGGGGCGTCGGGATCCTTTCGCTCCGTGCAAAAAATACCGTAAATCCATCCATCTTCGTGTTTTACGAGTCGCATGTCGTACACGTTGATGTCCGGTTCATCGGTCTCCGGCATGGTTACGGGGTACTTCCTGAAACGGAAACCGTCGATGCCGTTATCGCTTTCTGCTACTGCGAAAAATGATTTTCTGTCCCATCCCTCCACGCGCAGCATGAGTACATACTTGCCTTCGTGTTTCATGGCGCCGGCGTTGAAGACTGCGTTGACGCCGAGGCGCTCGAGCAACATCGGATTCGTACGGGGATCGAGATCATAGCGCCAGGAGAGCGGCACATGTTCGGCGGTCAGTATCGGGTAGCGATGTCGCCGGTAAACCCCGTTCCACGCATCTGCAGGCCTGTTGCGACGGCCAAGCAATTGTTCGTGTGCCGCCTGGAGCTTCTGCAAGCGATCAATAAATGGATCAGGCATGTCGTGAATCACGGTCTTCGGAAATGATTGATTGCGGAAAATAGGGAAGTGCGGGCTTGAATAGCGTATCGGTCATTCGCCGCAGGTCGTCGCTCGGTTCGGGTGTGGACCATCCGCGGAGGCCTACCGTTACCATCCCCCTGAAGGGGGTTGAATCTGCAAACTATCTACACGGCATTTCGCGATTTGCGGCGAAATCACTTCGACATACGGTATCTTTATGGCCGAATTGAATGGCTGATACGGCCGAGATCCTGAAACCCGGATCTACGATTTCAACCCGTCAACCATGACACATCGCATCTTTCTATCCTGGTTCTGTGTGCTGGCAATGGGCGTGATTGGATGTGCCCCCGCCGCACGCACGTTCGTGACCGCATCCGGCGACCGACTTGTCGAAGGCAAAAGGTCCGTACGTTTTGTTTCATTCAACATCCCCAACCTGCATTACGTCGAAGACAACCACGCCTTTGAGGAGCGGTTGCCGTTTCGACTGCCGACTGCGTTCGAGATACGCGATGCGCTGACGGCAATTGATCAAATGGGTGGAGAGGTTGTCAGGATTTACACCTTGTCGGTGCGCAAGGCCGACGATCCGCCCGACATGCCGCGACATGTCGTGGCGCCGGGTGAATTCAACGAAGCGGCCTTCCGCGTGCTCGATCAGGTCGTGGCGATTGCCGAGGAATTGGATATCAGGCTCATCGTCCCGTTTGTCGACAACTGGTGGTGGTGGGGAGGCATCAATGAGTATGCCGCATTCAGGGGAAAGGAGAAGGGGGCCTTCTGGACCGACCGGGAGATCATCGCGGATTTCAAAGAGACAATCCGGTATCTGTTGACCCGCACCAACACGGTTACGGGAATAATGTACCGCGACGATCCGACGATTCTGGCCTGGGAAACGGGCAACGAACTCGAGAGCCCGTACCCGTGGGTAACCGAAATCGCCGCCTTTATCAAAGAGATTGATCCCAACCACCTCGTGATTGACGGCTACCATTCGACGGTGTTGCGTCAGGAAGCGATCGACGACCCCAAAATCGATCTGTTGACCACCCATCACTATACCCCGGCCGATCAGATGGTGCGCGACATCACCGAGAACCTGAACCGGGTCCGGGGAAAGAAGCCCTATTTTGTGGGTGAGTTCGGTTTTATCCCCACCGACGGCATCGAGCGTGTTCTCGATACGGTCATTGAGGGAAACGCCATGGGGGCTCTTCTCTGGAGCCTGCGATTCAGAAACCGGGATGGTGGCTTCTACCGGCACTACGAGAACGATGACTATCGCTCGTACCACTGGCCGGGATTTCCGTCCGGTGACCAGTGGGACGAAACCGAGGTGCTGGCGCTCGTCCGTGACAAGGCTGCCGGGATCCGGGGTGTCCAACTGTCCCGACTGCCTGTTCCCGAGCCCCCTCAGCTGCTTCCCGTCTCGCATCCTGCGGAAATTTCATGGAGAGGGAGTGTCGGGGCGCTGTCGTATGTCGTCGAGCGTGCCCCGGCGGCAACCGGACCATGGAAAATCCTGGCAACGGGAGTATCCGACGCCGCTATTGCTTACAGGCCGCTGTTCGGAGACACGACCATGGCGCCGGGAGAAAACACCTTCTACCGGGTGAGAGCCCAGAACAAGTCGGGTGCCTCCGAGCCCTCCAACGTCGTTGGACCGGTGACATTGACGACCGATCGTCTGGTGGATGAACTCGTTACCTTCGATCGAACCCATGAGCTTGACGGCAGTCCTGAGCTCGTGAGCGATCGCCTCCAGCTGTTCAGATACGATATCTCGCGTGTATCCGGCACGGAGAGCGATGCAATCATCTACAAGGTGCCGGGATGGATCCGTGATGTTCGGGTATATGCCCACCTTCCGGAGAATCGTGCGGGGCTTACGATGGAAGTCTCCGTAGATGGAGATCGATACGTACGCCCCATCTATTCGGCCCGTGATTACTCCGGGGGAACGTTACCTTACCATCCGGTGTTGCTTGCAACCAACGGGGTTGCCGGAAACACGTCGTATGTGCGGTTGAATTGGACGGGCGAGGCGCAGGTAGGGCGTGTGGAAATCGACTATCTCAGGAGATAGGGCCGGGATCGAGAAATGTAGCTTTACCGATAGGGCCCAGTGCTGGGTCCAGCCCTTGCTCGCGGCTGCTCTGCCCGGGTAGGTGCCGGTCCAGGTACCGCGATCGGTCGGATTGGGGCAATTTCTCGTCCGAATTCGCAACTTCCATTCTACAGATTCATATACTTCAACCGCTTTCCATTTCTGAGCCTGAAACGATTGATTCGGCTCCGAGCGGGTCGGATTCACGATCTATGAGTGACGCTACGCAGCAAACGGCCGATCCGAAAGCTATTCGCGAAATACCCGAGGCCACAATCCTTTTTGCCGGAGATTCGGGTGACGGCATGCAATTAACCGGGAACCAGTTCACGCTGGCTTCCGCGTATGCCAGAAACGATCTGGCGACCTTGCCCGATTTCCCGGCCGAGATACGTGCACCCGCAGGAACGACCTACGGTGTGAGCGGATTCCAGCTCCGGTTCGGATCGGTTGATGTCCGGACGCCCGGCGACGCTGTTGACATGCTCGTGGCCATGAATCCGGCGGCACTGCGGATGAACCTCGACCGGGTGGCGCCGGGAGGAACCATCGTGGTCAATACCGATGCGTTTACAAAACGCGATCTCGACGTGGCCGGGTATGAATCCAATCCACTCGACGGGGAGGAACTTGCCGCGAATTACCACCTGGTGAAAGTGCCGTTGCTAAAGCTTACGCGGGCGGCGCTGGACGATTTCGGGATGGACAAAAAGTCGATGGACCGCAGCAAAAATATGTTTGCGCTCGGGCTATCGCTGTGGTTGTACTCCATGCCGTTGGATCCGGCGATCGACTGGCTGCGGCGGAAATTTGCCTCGAAGCCGTTCATCAGAGACGCGAATATTCACGTGCTGAAGGCCGGTATGAATTTCGGAGAAACGACGGAGCGCTTTTCGGTGCGGTACGTCGTGCGGCCTGCGAATCTTCGTCCGGGCACCTATCGTGCCATCCGTGGCTCCGAAGCGATGGCGATCGGTTTCGTCACGGCTTCTCAAATGAGCGGTTTACGCCTGTTTTACGGCAGTTATCCCATTACTCCTGCCTCCGAGCTGTTGCACGAACTCAGCCGGATGAGGCAGTTCGACGTGGTTACCTTTCAGGCCGAGGATGAAATTGCCGCTATCGGATCGGCCATTGGTGCGGCATTCGGCGGTAGCCTTGCCGTTACGGGAACCAGTGGTCCGGGGATTGCCCTGAAAAGCGAAGCGATTGGTCTGGCGGTGATCACCGAGCTCCCTGTGGTAATCGTCAACGTCCAGCGGGGCGGCCCTTCTACCGGTTTGCCCACGAAGACCGAACAGAGCGATTTGCTGCAGGCCATGAATGGCCGAAACGGGGAGGCGCCTCTGCCCGTACTCGCGGCGGGCACACCCGGTCACTGTTTCTACGCAGCATATGAAGCGGCGCGCCTTGCCACGAAATACATGACGCCCGTCATATTGCTCTCCGACGGCTATCTGGCAACCGGCTCGGAACCCTGGCGGATACCCGACCTGGACCTGCTGCCGCAATTTGAAACACGGGAAGCGTCGCTTGATGCCAAGCGGAACGGCCAATTCCTGCCATACCGGCGCAACGGCGAAACCCTTGCGCGCCCCTGGGCCACACCCGGCATCGCCGGTGCGGAGCACCGAATCGGCGGATTGGAGAAAGCGCACGAGACCGGGAATGTCTCCTACAATCC
>CAZIIP010000225.1:3435-6107 GCA_964539455.1 uncultured Rhodothermales bacterium | reverse complement strand
TGAACGCCCGGTAAGCCACGTGTCTGCAGCCCCGAAAAGCGGCTGTGTAAGGGTGTCTGAACGCCGGATTTGGTTCAGGCATCGGCACAAACGACCGTAATGAGCGATTCTCTCCATCGAAACGTCTCCGGGATGAGCAACAAGCGTATTGAACGGTTCATCGGCGCCGCCGTCTTTCTTTACGCGCTGGTGATGTACGGCACCACAGTAGCCCCCACCGCGTCGTTCTGGGATGCCGGCGAATTCATCGCTATTGCGAACCGTCTGCAGGTGTCGCATCCCCCCGGCGCGCCGTTCTACATGCTGATCGGTCGCATCTTTTCGATGTTCTTGGCAACTTCCTACGTTTCACTTTCGATCAACCTGATCTCGGTGCTGGCGAGCGCGTTGACGATATTGCTGACGTTTCTCATCATCGTCGACCTGGTGCGGGAATGGCAACCGCCGCAAGGCGAGCGCAGCCTGCAGGAAGACGTGGTAGCCTATGCAGGCGGGGTGATCGGCTCCCTCGCTTTTGCCGCCTCGGATTCGTTCTGGTTCAATGCCGTTGAATCGGAGGTATATGCGCTCTCGATGTTCTTCACGGCCATCGTCATCTGGCTCATCATGCGCTGGGCCGAGATTTACCGCGCCGAACAGGCATCGGGGCATGCCCCCAGCCGGTACGACCTGGGACCGTTGACCAGCCGCTATCTAGTAATCATTGCCTACGCCTTCGGACTGGCCACCGGTGTTCACCTGTTGAACCTGCTCGCGATCTTTTTTATCGCACTCATCCTGTTCTTCGTCAAATTCGATCGCGAGGAATGGACGACGGCACAACGTTTTCGGGGATTGGTGGTGACCGGACTCATCTCCAGCGCGGTCTTCTTTGCCATTTATCCGGGTATCATCGTCCACCTTCCGACCCTGGCCACGACGCTGGGATCATTGACACTCACCATCGTGCTGATCGTGCTGGTCGTGGTCGGCGCACTCTATTACACACAGAAAAACAAGTTGCAAGTAGCCAATGTAGTAGTGACGGCATTTACCGTCATCCTTATCGGCTACTCGACTTACACCCTTATCTTCATCCGTTCGGCTGCAGATCCGCCGATTGACGAGAATGATCCGGAGAATATCGAAGCCATCGTCAGCTACCTGAAGCGGGAGCAGTACGGCGAGTCGCCCCCGATATTCAACCGGATGCACTCGGAACTGCCGCAGCATCAACGGGAGTATGCCAAATACGGCTCGAACGGCGAGTTCTTCTGGGAATGGCAAGTCAAACACATGTACATCCGGTATTTCCTCTGGAATTTTACCGGCAGACAGAGCGACCTCCAGGACGCGCCGTGGACGGCAGGCTTCGATGATTTCGATGCCAAGATCCACCAGATGAAAACGCCCAGTGAGCGGTCAAGTCGAAATGTATATTACGGCCTGCCCTTCCTGCTTGGACTCATCGGATTGCTCTACCATTTCCGCAAGGACTGGCGCCGTGCCCTCAGCGTCGCCATCTTGTTCTTCGTCACCGGTATCGGCATCGTTCTCTATTTGAACCAGACGCCTCCACAGCCCCGGGAACGCGACTACTCGTACGTTGCCAGCTTTTTCGCTTTCAGCCTATGGATCGGAATTGGTGCTTCGGGCATTCTGGAATCCGTGCTCGAACTGCTGCGCGAAACCAAACGGATCCTTTTTCAACGTGCTGCGGCAACAGGAGTGGTGCTGCTTTTGTTTGCAGGGGTACCGCTACTGATGCTGACCCAGAATTATGATGACCATGACCGGTCCGGGCGGTATGTGGCGCCTGACTACGCGTACAATCTCCTTAACAGTCTGGAAGAGAATGCCGTTGTTTTTACCAATGGAGACAACGACACCTTTCCCCTCTGGTACCTTCAGGAAGTCGAGGGCGTGCGGCGGGACGTGCGCGTTGCCTGTCTGTCCCTCATGAACACCCCGTGGTATTTGAAACAGCTCAAGAATCAGTGGTCACGCGAGTCGGCACCGGTTCCGATGACGTTTTCAATCGCGGAGATCGAGCAGCTCACCGTGGCACCCTGGCAACCTCAGGATGTGGTATTGCCCGTTGACGTGAACCTGTCCGATGCCCGCAACGAGATGGGCATCGTACCGGAAGACCAGAGCAGGCTGGAGAGTCCGATGCGATGGACCATGCAGGGACGCCCCTACAGCTCCGAGACGGGTATGGTGTACGTGGCCGACCAGGCCGTACTTTCGATTCTTACGCAGAATGCCCGCGAGGGATGGGAACGTCCTATATATTTTGCAAATACGACGGGCAAGGAAAGCCAGCTTGATCTGCAGAACTATTTTCAGTTGGAAGGGCTGGCGTACCGCATCGTTCCGATCAAACATGATAAGCGGTTGCTTGGACGGGTTGTTCCTGAAATTACTCCGGAGCGCCTGAAAGGCTTCCGGCTTCGGAATCTCGACGACGAGGATGCCTATTTCGACGAGAACATCCGGCGGATGATGGACAACTACCGGCTCACCTATGCCCACACCGCACAGGAACTGATCGCGAATGGATATCGGCAAACCGCAGCGGAACTGCTCGACTCCCTGGTTACCCGGATCCCGTTCGATGTCATCCCGAGTGATCCGTACCCCGCCCTGCTTGTTGCACAGACGCTGGAGGACCTTGGGCGTCGAGAAGACGC
>CAZIIP010000225.1:0-3425 GCA_964539455.1 uncultured Rhodothermales bacterium | reverse complement strand
TCTGAACGCGCTGGAACCGCGTGTTCTGGAGAACATGAGCAACGCGATCGCAGCCGGTTCGCAGAACGGCGTGACGCGTGCAAGTGACTACATCGGCTATATGGTTTATGCCTATATGAGCGCGGGCGATTTCGAGGCCGCCTCCAGGTTATACAGCCAATTGGCCGACATTACGGGGGACGAAAGTTACCGGCAGAGCGCCGACTCGCTACGCAACCAATACATGCGCGACCGGGCGCCGCTGGATTCGGACGCCGGCAGTTAGGGGTCGGACCTCCGTGCCGCACAGTGTTTTCGCTCGTTGACCGGACCAACGCTTACATCTACCTTCAGACTTACCTTCCCGCTTGCAATCAAAAACCGCCGGGTAGAGACCAACATGGAACGAACGTTTTCAGATGCCGACATCTCAAAAATCGAGACGGTCCTTGGGGTTCAAGGTGCGCGAGAATCTGGTCTGGTGCGGTTCGCATGGCGAGACGAGGAGAGCGACCGCAAATTGGCACTCGAGATCCGTGACGGCATCGCCTTGCCCGAGATACTCGCCGACCGCCCCGGCAATCTCGTTTCGGTCTATGCGTCCAATGCATTTCTTCAGCTTCACAGTTGCACCGGTATCATCGCCAGCGAGGAACTGGGTGAGGTGATTTTTTACGCCAAGGCCGACGGACTCACGCACGGCCTCGTCGTCGAACGCGGCGCCGGTTGCTCACTCTATTCGAACGTGGACGACCGCTTGCTTTCCGCAGATTTTACGCAATTGCCTCCGGAGGTGATGATGAGCAGCGTGGTGCTTTCCATGACCGGAGACGCCGACTGGTTCGACGATCTCAAAGACCAATAGGTAATCCGTCGATCCTGCGGGCCACAATATGACGGACATCAGTATTTCGCACGATCAAACCGGATCGGGTTGTGAGGACGGTGAAATCCTGGATCTGGTCCACCGTATCGTCGCTCGGGAAGAGGGATCCGTCACCACGCTCTCCATTGTTCTCGCCGGACATCGCGTGGTCCGATCGCTCAACCAACGGTTTCTTGGCCGGGATCGAAACACGGACGTGCTCGCTTTTCCGCTCGGTGATGAGGAAGACACGATTGGCGGTGTGCTGGACGGAGAGATCTATGTGGACGTTCAGACGGCGGCCGAGCGGGCACCCGAATTCGGCGTAACGACGAAAATGGAAGTCATGCGCTACATTGCACACGGCATCCTGCACCTACTCGGCTATTCGGACGCGACGGAGGAGGAACGTAAAAAAATGCACCGGTTGGAGAATCGTTTCCTCTATCCGCCGGGCACCGACCGCGATCGATGACCTACCTGTATCATATCCACATGGCGTTTTGCTCCGGAGGCCGGACGTTCCGCGCAGTGCTTGTGATCATAATCGTGACGGCAGGTACGGCGCACGCGCAAGACCTGGTATTGCGCAAGACTCCGGGCTGGCAGATCGCGATCCATTTGGGTCCGACGGCATATGTCGGCGACCGGGAGGCCACCTATCTGGATCGAGGCGCGAGTGGACTCGAGTTCGGTGCAGAAACCGTTCACCGGTTCACCTCGGTAGCAGGAATTGGGGTTCGGATTAACTCATTGAATCACCCACGGTTTGTCGACTCGGACCAACGGCGTTCCTCGCTGGAAGCAATCGTCCGACTGCAACAGCCGGCGCCTGCCCTGTTTGCACCCTATGTCGACGCCGGCATCCACCACATCGTCGGTGCGGGCAAGGGGGGCTCCGGCCCGGTGGCCGGAGCAGGGCTCAACGTGCGCGTACGGCATTCTTTTTCGGTGTTCAGTGCCGTGCATGTCAACTTCGTATATCCCGGGAATATCATAGACGATTCGAATGACCCGGACCATTTCGATGCCTATGTCGCCGCCCGCCTCGGCCTCCGAATCACGGATCTCAGCGGCTTTCTGGGACGACGGCCCTCAATTGACATCGGGGGCGTGATGCACGACGACACTATCGTTCCCGGGAAACCCGCCGTTTTCAGTGTAGCGCTCGTGTCTCCCCATCCATCCGATCGTATCATCTGGGACTTCGGCGACGGCGACACCGGTGCCGGCAATCCGGCTGTACACGTTTTCCTGAACTCGGGCGCGTTTCAGGCACAAGTGAAGGTGTCCAACGAAACGGGAGAAAGCATTGAACGGTTTCCCGTTTTTGTCGGTGGACCGCCGGCCACGGCGAACATCATGATACCACCCTCGGATTGGGTGGTACCGGAAGCGCGATGGATCGACTTGGACAATGTGACGATTCTCCATCCCCATATGGAATCCGCCGGTAGCGAACAGACCACCGGCACTGCGGTAACCGAATCCCCGGATGCGCCACCCCGCGTTCAAGCTGCAGCCAAACGTGGATGGGGCATCGTTGTGGCGTCCAGACGAGATCTCGCCGTTTCCAGATCGATTGCTGCAGCCTACAGGGAGACTTTTCCGCGGGTTACCATCATTTCTGCGGATGTGCAAGGTGACACCTGGTACCGGGTGGTACTCGGTCTCTTTGATACGCGCGAAGCTGCGCTGGACGGCAAGGCCTCCTTGCCTGCCTCCGCACCTGCGGATGCGTGGCCCATCGCACTAGAAGGGCAAACCACGCTGCCTATTGACAGACCCGCAACGTCCGAAAGGTAGTCACCGTGAGACTGGTCATCGTCGAATCGCCTGCAAAGGCACGCACCCTCTCCAGCTTTTTGGGTCCCGATGTGCTGGTAAGGGCAACAAAAGGCTACGTTCGCCGGCTTCCTACAAAACGCCTCGGTATAGCCGTCAATGACGGCTACAGGGCACAGTTTCGCATGCGGTCTTCCTTCCGAAAAGAGCTGGCCGCCATTCGTTCCGAGGCACATCTGTGTGCGGAGGTCTTGATCGCTACCGATCCCGATCCTGCCGGAGAACTGATTGCGGAGGATCTGGAGGATTTGCTCTCGCGTGTACCGGTGCCTCTTCGCAGGGTTATCATTTCCGATTTGACTGCCGGCTCCGTACGCGAAGCGCTTGAGAACCCGGCGAAGATTAACACCAGACTCTCGGCCGCCCAGCGCACGAGACACGTAATCGATCGCCTTTTCGGCTATCGTACCAGCCGGTTTCTTTCGCTTGCGCTCCGTACGAGCAAGCCCCAGGGAGCGGGCAGGCTGCAATCCGCCATGCTCATCCACATTGCCGACGCACCCGCGCCAAACGACGATCCGCTATCTTCACTGGGTCTTGAGCTCGAACTCTGGACAGAGAATGGGAAGCGTTTGGTGGGCTTGTTCGAACGCCATCCTGACTGTGATCTTCCGCTCGACGGCACCGATGTCCGCGTGCACATCGGCGCGTTATCCAAAGAGCGTTTTCGACTCTCACCCCCTTCCCCGCATACCACGGCAGGCTTTCTGGCGGCCTTCACCAGATCCGGTGAGAT
>CAZIIP010000224.1:0-6155 GCA_964539455.1 uncultured Rhodothermales bacterium | reverse complement strand
GATATAGGTTTGGATGCGATTTCGGAATGTGAAACCACTCTCCTTTGGTTTGTCGGAATGAACTGGCTCTTGTCCATTGCACTCGTCACCTTTGTGGTGCAGTTGGTCTATGTTCGGATTATCCGGCGAGGCTGGTATCGTGCGTGCCGTCGACCCTTGATCTCGCCGGAAGTGGACCGGCCGGTTTCGGTTATCGTCGCGGTGAAGAATGAAGCGAAGCACATTAGATCCCTCATCCACGCGCTTCGGCATCTCGTGTACGACCATTTCGAGGTCATTTTCGTCGATGATCATTCCACCGACGACACGGTACGCACAATTTATGCCGAGATCCGGGACGATCCGCGGTTTCGTCTGCTTTCAATGAACCAAAATGCCAAATCCGGGAAAAAGGCCGCTCTTTCGAAGGGAATTGCCGCCGCCGAACATGAACTGCTGGCCTTCACGGATGCCGATTGCAGCCCGCGTCGCGGTTGGCTTAAAACGCTCAACGCATATCATGCGGCTTTCGGTTCCGGAGTTCTCGTGGGATACAGTCCATTTTTGAAAGAAGCGCACTTTCTGAACCGTCTGGCACGCTATGAAAACGTGCGCACCGCCATACATTCAGCAGCCGCCATCGGGCACGGGAAACCGTACATGGGAGTGGGCAGAAATCTCAGCTACCCGCGCGCCATTTTTCATAAGACGGGAGGATTTTCTCATGGAGCTACCTTGTTGAGTGGGGATGACGACCTGTTCATTCAGTCGGTCGTCCGACAAAAAGCTGCCGGAGTTCGCTTCGTCTGTGCCTCCGAAGCATTTGTGCCTGGTACCGGTCCTGCATCCTGGACCACCTGGCTGCGACAAAAAAAGCGGCATGTTTCGGCTAGCAGAGCCTATTCCGCACGTGCCCTTTTTCACCTCGGAATGTACCACGGTTCCGTCGTACTCCTGTGGCCGTTGGCACTCCTCTCGGGAGCGGCATACCTGCTCCTTCCGTTATTTGCAGCGGCCATCACGGTTTTTGCTAATGCAGCGCCATGCCGTCGACTGGATCAGGCCGATCTGCTTCCGTGGACACCGTTACTCGAGCCTTGTTACCAGGTCTATCTCCTTCTCGCGGGATTTTTTTCCATCCTTCCCGCTCCCGCTTTCTGGCGTTCCCGAACCGAAAGTCCTAGCGACTGAGAGGCCGACCTTCGGCATCGATTGCAGCGACCGCCTCAAAACTGCGTGGCGCAATCAGTCGTTGCAGATCGGGAAGGTCATACCATTTGAGCGCCCGGGGTACAACGGTACCGAGGTGTCCTGTCGCATTCGGTTGCTTGAAGAGGGCGAGCCAGCCGGGAATCGCTTCTTCCACCCGGGTATGGTCGATTCGCACATCCAATGCCGCAGCATGCATGGCCGGAGGCCCGGCTTCTCGAAATGCATGAAGCAACACCGGACTGTCGGCGGTTTCACCGTCGGACTTCAGAACGTCGACCGCCGCCATGATATCCTCCACCCGCTGTCCCGGCAACGGTCGACCGATATGCAACGCAATCATCGCCGTCCGATACTCCGGCTGCGTTCCCGAGATATACTTGTTATTCTCAGGATCATCGCGCGTTTCGCCAAATCCCCTAATATCTATTGCGAGAACAGTCCTGCCGGCCTCCAGATGCCCTTGTATCGCCCCGTCGCGCTCCTCCACGGCCGCCTTGCCGCGGCTGTCCACCAAAAGCACCGCCGGCTGTCCGATCCTGGGTTCGCGCGGTCGGTACATATGGCCAGGGAGCGGGACATCACCCGGCCGCCGAATGACGAGCGAACGCACCGAATGACCGTTTTGTGTCCATGTACCTCGTTCGCTGACCACCGGCGGCGCCGATTGTGACCGCAGTCCCAGCAGTTCGGTGACCTTGTTTCTGATTTCCTCCACCGATGCATCCTGGAGGAAGTCGGCCCGACGTTCCTGCAGCGCCGATGCACGTTCCTCCAGTATTTGATGCACCATTCGTTCGTCCTCGAACGATGATCCGACCTGTCCGGTCGGTGTTGTCAGCAAATCTGCCTCGTCGGCAATCGAAAAATCGGACTCCACGACAATGCGGTCGTCGTCATAGAACCAGTTTCTCATCCACTGTGTCATCGCCTCCCGCCGCGGCTGCGAGTATCCGTGTGTATCGTCGAAGCTGAAAAATCGCGTTCGTTCCGGAATTCCGAGGATCTCGTACACGGCCGAAATCTCTTTGTACGCTTGGCGTGTGGCTTTGAATTCGAAGAAGTCCTGTTCGGCAGCCAGTACCATTACCGGTCGCGGAGAAAACATCGTCAGGTAGTCCGCGTGGTCGATGCCGAGCAATCCTTCACGCGGTAGATGCTGGCATCCGTCCTGCGGACCGATCGTCTCGAAGAGACGTTCCCGGGTCATGATGTAACATGACGGCGCGGCAACATCGATGCGGTCGTCCAGCGACATGAGAAACGTCGTCTGTGTGCCGCCTCCGGAGTTGCCCGTAAGGCCGATACGGGTCGGATTGACCTCGGATCTACTGACGAGGTAGTCGATACCGCGAAGATTGTCCCAGGCTTCAAATGCCACCGTCGACGTGCCGACCAGCTGTGATAGAATGTAAATGAAGGAATGCTCCACGGTGCCTCCGCGGGTCAGTGGCACTCCCTGCTCATCGAGCAACTGGTACCGCTCCCCCTGGCTTATGGGATCGACTACGAGCACGACAAAGCCGTTCTTGGCCAGGAGAATGGCCGCCCGCTGGTATGCCTCGGCGGCCTTTCCAACGGCTGAGTGGCCACAGACGAACAGAATCGCCGGCCAAGGGCCTTCGCCGTCCGGTATGTACAGATTTGCCGAAACATGATGGTTGGGTCGGCTTTCGTACAAAACATTTTCGACATGGTATCCGTCGAATGCATGTCTCGCCGTTGTCTGCGGATGCAGGGGAGTCCGGTGCACAGGCATATCACCAATCAAATCGCGGTAGGCGTTGGAGATTTTTGTGCGTCTCTTGCAAAGCGCCTCGGCGGATTCCAGCGAAGCCTCAACGGCCGCATTTCTCTCTGCGAATAGTGCCTTCGCCTGCCGCATCAGGTAGGAGTGGAGCAACGTGTCCGTTCGACCGGTCAATACGTCGGGTGGCGTGGATTGCGCCGTCGCTATCGTGCCGAGGGCGCAGGCCATTAATACGAGCCGGGTGATCAATCGATTTATGCGCATGACAACCGCATCGGATGGTGGCGTACTCCCCCTAATGTATGGAGACGCTACCTTTGTCGTCGGGAAGCGCTATCCCTTGACCGATCCGAGCGTCAGGCCCGAAATCAGATAACGGCTCAGGCCCAGAAACAGCGCAACCACAGGAATTGAAACGAGCAGCGAGCCGGCGGCATAGAGGCCCCAGTCGGTTGCAAGCCGGCTCTGAAACATCTTCAACCCGACCGGCATCGTGAAGAGTTCGGTGTCTTGCAGCACCACCGCTGCCACGACGTATTCGTTCCAGGCAGTCATAAAGGAAAACAGCGCGGTAATGACCAGGGCCGGAGCGGCCAACGGAAACACCACCCGGTAGAACGCCTGCCAAGGCGAGCAGCCATCGATTCGTGCCGCCTCTTCCAACGCCTCCGGAATGGTGTCGTAGTATCCTTTCATCTGCCATATGCAAAATGGAAGTGCAGTGGCCGCATAGATGACGATCACCCCCAGATACGAATTGATGAGCCTTAGCTGGATGAGCATAATGTACAGCGGCAGCAAGAGCATGGTGGCCGGAAACATCTGGGTCACGAGCAATCCGCTCAACATGGCGCCTTGACCTTTAAATCTAAAACGGGACAGCGCATAACCTGCCGTCGATGCGAGAGCGACACCCGTGACGGTGACGGCGGCGGCAACCAATATGGAGTTGAAAAGCCATCGCAAAAAAAGCGTCTCCGTAATGAGTCGGACGTAGTTGTCGAGCGTGGCATCGTCCGGGATGAATCGCAGTGATGTGGACAGCAACTGGTCGCCGGGCCGGAGCGAAATAGTGATAATTCGCGTCACCGGGAATACCGCGATAAACGCGAATAGCAGTAGCACCAGATAGCTGCCCGCCGCTCCGAGGTACTTTTTTGTCCTTTCTGCCGTATTGCCCATCAGATTATCAGTAGGCTGCCTCCGTCGCCCTGGTCTGGCGCATGAACACCTGTGTGAAAGCGAACAGAATCGCAAAGATCACCATCGACAGCGCCGCCGCCCAGCCGAATCGGTACATGCTGAATGCCGCCTTGTAGACGTACGAGACTAGAATGTGGGTCTGATCGTTGGGCTCACCCGAATTGGACACCAGCCACACGATGTTGATGTTATTGAAAGTCCATACGATTCCCAGCACGACGGCCGGAATCATGACCGGACGCAAAAGCGGTGCGGTAATGGCCCAAAACTGACGCCATGACGAAGCACCGTCCACGTCGGCCGCTTCATACAGCTCGCGCGGAATCGACTGCAGACCGCCGAAGGCGATGATCATCATAAACGGAAAGCCCAGCCAGATGTTGGTGATGATGACCGCTACGAACGCCTCGAAGGGAGAGGTCAGCCACTCCACCGGACTCATCGATAGATAACGGGTGATAAAGAGATTAATCGCCCCGTACTGGGAATTGAACATCCCGCGCCATGTGAGTGCCGTGATATACTGGGGCAGCGCCCAGGGCAGTATGAGAAGCACACGCCACATCGGTTTCCCCACCACGAATCGCTGGTTGAGCACCACGGCCAGAAATACACCGATCGTAACGTGGAAGGACACGTTGACCACCGTCCAGATCAGCGTCTTCAAAAGAATCGTCCAGAACTGGGGCTCCGCAAACACCGCCTCGTACTGTGCCAGCCCGATCAGGCGCCAGTCACGGATGTGGTAGATGTTTGCATTCGAGAACGAAAGGGCGAGGTTGTAGAGAAATGGATATGCCACTACCGCCAGCACCACGACCAGTGCCGGCGCCAGCATGAAAGCCACAAACGATCTCTTTCCGGTCAAATCTTTCATTTCCAGTGCAGCGGCACGGCGAAAATGGATCGGGGCCGATTCCGGCGCATCGGGCTGTTCATGTAACGATCAGAGAAAGGTGTCTGCAATGAGCTTTTCGACTTTTTCCTGCATCATATCAGCGCCTTCCCTCGCGTCTACCGCCCCGTTCATGACCAGCTGATAGGGTCCGCGCATACCGTCCCAAATCTGGCGCATCTGCGGCGCAATCGGCATCGGCCGTGCGAGGCGCACCTGCCGGAGCGAAGCCTGCAAAATGTCGTTTTCGGAGATGGACGGCGCATCGACGGCTTCTATGTGCACGGGTATGGTGGCAAGCTCGGCAGACATCGAAAGCTGGACTTCCGGTCCGGTGAGGTAGGTCAACACGCGCCGGACGTACGCCTTCATGTCGTCCGTAACATTTACGTTCACCGAATAGCCTTTGGCCGAGGTCAGCGGACGAAGCCGCAGGCCGGTTTCCCGGTCGATCGGGAGCGGCGCAAGGTCATAATCGATGCCGGCCTCGCCGTAGCCCGCCCATGCCCAGGGACCATTGATAATCATGGCCGCACGGCCTTCCTTGAACAGCGCCTGCGAGGTTTCATAATCCGCCTCCCGCGGGATGATCCCATGCTTGTCGCGCAGGTCGAGTATGAATTGAATGGCCCGAACGGTGGCTTCGTTGTCCAGTGTCGGTGACCCGTCGGCGTCCATCACCCAGCCTCCCTGGCCGGTCAGAAACGGGATGAAGAAGAAAGGCTCGCGATAATTCCAGGTCAGTCCATAACGCTCGGGAACGCCGTCGCCGTCCTCATCCACCGTCTGCTCCTTTCCGATCCGGATGAGTTCCTGGACCGTTTCGGGGGGTGTTTCAATGAGATCCGTGTTGTAGACAAGGGTAAGGTGATTGCCGACCTGATCCGCCAGCAGCCAGGTGCTGCCGTTCCAGGTTACCAGACCTTCGTCGATGAATTGCTCGAAGAACGGCGGATTAAAAATCTCCTCAAGCGGCAGAATCGTTTTGGTCAGTTCCAGCAATCCGACGTTGTCTGCCGGTCCGAAGAGGAGTTCCGGACCCTTACCGCCGGCCGCAGCGATGACAAACTGATTCCTCAGGTCCTCGGTTTCTTTATACAGCAGCTCTACCTGATGGTC
>CAZIIP010000223.1:5533-6176 GCA_964539455.1 uncultured Rhodothermales bacterium | reverse complement strand
TGTGCTCGGCTACTTCCGCAACTCGGACGATCACTCCGTACTGGTGCTGGCCAAGGATGGACTGGAGATTGACGGAAATCGTGTCAGCGAGCTGCTGATGGTTCCTCCACGCGATCCACAGCGAGAAATCTGGAACGGCCGTCGCTTTGGTGCCGAGCGTGCCCGCACGGTGCTCGGTGTCGAATACGCCGTTTCAAACACCCGCTACCAATCGGTGCTGGCGGCGATATTGAGACATGACGACCGGACCATCTTCCACCTGCCGCTTCCCGATGCGGTCGATCCGCAGTCGACCCTCGGCACCCAGATTGCATTTTTTCGGGCAAATGTGGACCATTTGCAGCCGATCGGTACCGAGACCGACCGTGAGATGATCCGGCGCATTCTAGCCGTTGACAACGAGGAGGATTTTTCGTTGTTGAAGGGCTTTTTGCGTCGAAATCCGCTCAGCCCCGACACACAGACAGATTCGAAAATCGTCTCCGCACTGGAAGCATTCGCTGACAGCCAAAGTATTGGGACATGGATGGACTGGAAAGCGGACAATCTGGGGGATAGCAATGCCGTCATGTTGAGGGAACTGTTGAGTGCACTTCGGTCCAGGAAAACGAAGGAGGAGTTGCGGTTGCTTCAGCGTGCCGTC
>CAZIIP010000223.1:0-5523 GCA_964539455.1 uncultured Rhodothermales bacterium | reverse complement strand
GACATCACGGCGGAAGCCCATCTGGAGGCCATGCGATCGATCGAGCCCGGGATGACGGAGTTCGAAGTAGAGGCACTGATTGAGTTTGTTTTCAAACGGAACGGTGCCGAATACCCGGGTTTCCCGTCTATCGTCGGGAGTGGCGAGAACAGTATCGTTCTGCATTACGAGTCGAATCGACGCAAGATGGAGATGGGAGACGTGGTCCTCATGGATATCGGGGCCGAATACCATGGATACACGGCCGACCTTACACGCACGGTACCCGTTGGTGGATCATTTACACCGGAGCAGCGACGCATTTATGAAACCGTACTCGCAGCAAGCGAGGCGGCTATCGATGCCGCACGGGCGGGAGCACCCTTTTGGGCGCCGCACAGAGCGGCGAGCTCCGTTCTGGCCCGGGGACTCGCCGAGCTGGGTCTGATTTCCCGTCCTTCGAGCACGCGCGAACTCGGACGGTTCTTTTTACACGGGACGAGCCACTACCTGGGTCTGGACGTACACGACGTGGGTACGTACGGCGAATTGGAACCGGGCAACGTAATTACGATCGAGCCCGGTTTGTATATCGCACCGGCGGACGACATTGACGCCGCTTGGTGGAACATCGGAATACGGATCGAGGACGATATTCTTATTACGGAAGGAAATCCGGTTGTACTCTCAGCCGATCTCCCCCGTCGCCCGGATGAGATCGAGGCCATCATGCAGGAACAAGGCCTGGGAAACACGGATGCGGGCAGATTGATCGACTCGGAGTAAAGGGCTGAAGCCTTCTTCCGGTTCAAATCCGGTAAGCCGGTCCTGGGGGCCCTAGCCTTCCCACCCGGCCATTTTGTCGCGGATGGCACTTTTCAGCCTGTCCTTCGAAACGCGTACCTGATCCATCGAGTCGCGTTCGCGTAGCGTAACGGTGCCGTCCTCCTGGGTCTGACCGTCGATTGTGACGGCAAATGGCGTCCCCACTTCGTCCATTCGGCGATACCTTCTCCCTACGGCACCTTTCTCATCGTAGAACGTGCGGTAGGTGTCGCGCAATTCTCTTTCTATGGCCCTGGCCGTTTCCGGCATTCCCTCCTTGCGCACGAGCGGCAAGACCGCTACCGTGATCGGCGCAATGCGGGGATGAAACTTCAGAACGACCCTTTGCTCACCCTTTACCTCTTCCTCCCGGTATGCATCACAGAGAAGCATCATCACGGTACGGTCCAGACCGACCGAGGTCTCGACAACGAACGGGATATACCGTTCCCGGCTCTGCGGATCGAAATACTCCATCTTTTTCCCCGAGTATTCCTGGTGTCTGCGCAGATCGTAATCGGTGCGCGAGTGCACGCCTTCGACTTCCTGCCAACCCATGGGAAATTCGTACTGCACGTCGACGGCGGCATCGGCGTAGTGTGCCAGTTGCTCGTGCTCATGAAAGCGGAGCTTGTCTGCACGCACGCCGTTGTCGATGTGCCACTGCATCCGTTTCTCCCTCCATTCGTCGAACGCATCCCGTTGCATGCCCGGGGCAATGAAATACTGCATCTCCATCTGCTCGAATTCGCGCATTCTGAAGACAAACTGACGCGCGATAATCTCGTTGCGGAATGCCTTTCCGACCTGGGCAATGCCGAAGGGGATCTGGAGCCTGGCCGTCTCTCTCACGTTGTGAAAGTTGACGAAGATGCCTTGTGCCGTCTCCGGACGCAGATACACCTCGTTGTCTCCCTCACTGAGCGCTCCCAGCTTGGTGGTGAACATCAGATTAAACTGCCGCACCTCTGTCCAGTCGAACGCACCGGATTCGGGAGCGTGAATCTCCTCTTCCATGATGATTTCATGCAATCCGCCCGTGACATCCTTGCTGTTCAGCACCTCGACAAGCCGGTCGTGCACACGCTTGGCCTGCTCCACTTTCCCCTTTTTTTCGAGCCGCACAATGTGCTCTTCCACAAGCTGATCGGCGCGGTAGCGCCTCTTGGACACTTTGTCGTCGATCATGGGGTCATGAAAAGCATCGACATGCCCCGAAGCTTTCCAGACGGTAGGATGCATGAGGATCGCCGCATCGAGTCCGACAATGTTGTCGTGCATTTGCGTCATCGCGCGCCACCAGGCGTCGATCACGTTCCGTTTCAGCATAACGCCGAGCGGCCCATAGTCGTAGGTCGCACCCAGACCGCCGTATATCTCGGAAGATTGAAAGATGAATCCACGTCGTTTGCTGAGTGAAATGATGGCGTCGAGGCTGAGACTCATGTAACCGGTCGTTGGATACGAAGGTGGCACCCCGGTGACGGAGTGACGGGAAAAAGTACGCTGGGGACGGCTTCAATTCCGTGAACACGTTAGGGTTTCCCTTAGGCAAGCAATCCGCGTTCCGCAAGCGACGTAAACCCCTTTCCGGCAATGATCAAGTGATCATGGATGGGAATCCCCATCATTTTCCCGGCCTCAACGAGTTGTCTGGTAATACGAATATCTTCCCGGCTCGGCTCGGGATTACCGGACGGATGATTGTGGAGGCAGATGAGCGCCGCAGCATTTTCAAGTATGGCACTTTGAAAAACCGCACGCGGTTCGACGATGCTCGATGCAAGGCCGCCCTCACTCACCACGCGATCTCCCAGCACTACATTCGCGCTGTTGAGAAAAACGACACGGAAGATTTCTCGCTTCAAATCTCTCATTTGGGGACCGAAATAGGCCGCTACATCCGCCGGTGACCCTATCTGTATCCGCTTCAAGGGCCCGGTATTTATCTCCGCCTCTATCCTTCTTCCCAACTCGAATACGGCGGCAAGTTTTGCCGACTGGGCCCGGCCCATTCCGGGAGTGCGCAACAGTTCACCCGGGAATCTGCGCGACAGGGCGGCGAGTCCCCCATAGGTTTGTATCAAGATTCTGCCCAGTTGCAGGGCCGACAGACTGCCGTGTCTGGTGCGCGTTCCCTTGCACAGCACGACGGCGAGTAGTTCGGCATCCGTAAGGCTGTCCGCGCCCCGGGCAAACAGTTTGTTGCGCGGCTGCTCACCCGTTTCCCAATCGCGCACGGGAATACTGTGCATTCCCGATTGACCCGAATCTTTCCCCGTCCGGCGTGATGCCATCGCTCCCGTTGCCACCCGTTCTTTACCGGATAGACGCTTATTCTCGGGAAACGTAACCTGCAGCGCGCCACTTCTCCGAAAAGAGGATCTTTTGGCACACCGCTTCACGGCAAATGACAGATCCCCGGATGATTAAAAGCCGAAGCCGTCGAGGCGCCCGCACAATTCGGCGAGATGCCCTCGCGAAGTACGGTAATAAATCATCGATGCACGACCATCACTTGCGCCCGGGAGGGCCCCTTCTACGAAGATCTCGGCTCAGACGATAACAGGCGCTAGCCCGGAATCAGGTTATTGAGCAGCACTTCGTTGGAAGGCGTGCTCTGTACGTGGCGCGTGAGCGCCTGCATGGCTTCGATCGGCGACCTGCTGTTGAGCGCACGGAAAAGACGCTGATGCTGTTCGGCGAAATTGCCGAGCAGCAATTCCTCGTTTCTCGTGCCGCTCTTACGAAGGTTTATTGCGGGAAAGATGCGCTTGTTTGCCATCATGCGATCGAGCACAATTTCGGCATTGCCCGTTCCCTTGAACTCTTCGAAAATCACATCATCCATCCGGCTGCCGGTTTCGATCAGCGCAGTGGCAATGATGGTCAGGGATCCTCCATCCTCGATATTCCTCGCCGAACCGAACAGCCTCCTGGGGATAACGAGTGCCTTGGCATCGAGTCCCCCCGACATGGTTCTTCCGGTACCCGGAAAAAACAAATTGAAGGTGCGACCAAGGCGGGTGAGGGAATCAAGCAGAATGACGACATCCCGCTGCAGTTCGACCAATCTGCGGGCATACTCGAGCGCGAGCGACGCGACGCGCACATGGTTGTCATCCTCCCGGTCGTTGGAGGATGCAAACACAGTGGCCGGGACAGAGCGCGTGAAATCGGTCACCTCTTCCGGTCGCTCATCCACGAGCAGGGCCACGAGCTCCACATCGGGGTGATTCTGCGAGATGCCGGCCGCCATCTGCTTCAGTAGTATGGTTTTGCCCGTCCGGGGCGGTGCCGAAATCAGGGCGCGCTGTCCCTTCCCGAGGGGGGCAACAAGCTCGACCACGCGCATGGACGTGTCTGTAGGTCCGGTCGCGAGCCGAAACATCTCGTCCGGAAAAATCGTGGTCCCCTTGTCGAACCGGCCGGTTTCTTTCCACGCTTCGAGGGGCACATTCATCACCTTGTTGACGTTGCGAACCTGCATGGCGCCCTTGCGACCCGGTCGCATGGTACCCTCGATCGTCACGCCGTCTCGCAACGAAAACTTCTGGATTACGGCAGGAGGCACGAACGGGTTGTTCTCTCCTTTCGGTACATCGTGGCGAAACTCTCGTACGAATCCGAATTTCTTGTCGCCGATCATCTCCACGATGCCGCTGACCGGCTTTTCTACTGCCGGACCCGACCGGCTTCGATTGTGACGAGAACGTTTGCGTCGGTTGTTTCTTGCCATTTTCTTGCGGTTGCGAATAGACGGGCCACGGTCGGCGCCTCAAAGGGGCGAGTATGCCAAAAAAGCGTACGCGCGAAACGTTATCTTAGACGCGTAGAGCCACGACACGGGCCGATTAAGCTGCACTCCTGATTGCGACTCCCACCTCAAATCCTGTTCGGACGCCCACTGGAAGGGGCATGGAGATGGGGGGACCTGTTTATCCCTAACATGATTATCAAGATACCTGCCAGGTAACTTTGCATCAACAATTCAAACCCGATAGCGTTCCATCTTCCACATTTTCCCTGGATGATTTGCATGTGGAGGTTTACGGACCGGAGTCTGCTCCCGGGCTACTGCTCCTGCATGGTTGGGGTAGTTCGGCTGCTGCAATGAGGGCCATTGCGGGCGGTCTTTCTGCACGGTTTCGGGTATACAGTCTGGATCTGCCGGGACATGGACGGTCGCCCGAACCGCCGGACGCCTGGGGTGTACCCGCCTACGCGGGCCTCGTTTCCCGTTTCGTCACCCGTCACCGACTGCAGCCTCTGCCCATTCTGGGTCATTCGAACGGTGGACGCATCGCACTTTACATGGCCTCAGATCCGGAAATGTCGGCGCTCGTTTCCAAACTCGTGCTGATCAGTCCCTCCGGCATGAAGCCGGTTCGAACGCTTGCCTACTACATAAAACGAACAATTGCGGAGCTTCTGAAGGCGCCTGCGCGACTTTTGCCTCCTAAATGGCGATCTCCGGTGCTTGCGTGGCTCAAACGAAGCGTGCTCTGGAAAGCGCTCGGTTCGAGCGATTATCGGCACGTTTCCGGCGTAATGAGGGATACGTTCGTGAAAACCGTGAATTGTTTTCTCGAAGACCGGGTCGGCCGAATCTCTGTTCCGGTACTCGTATTTTGGGGCGAAAACGACGCTTCGGTATCAGAGGTGCAGGTGAACCGGCTGGTCGGGCTTTTGCCGGATGCGGGACTTGTGCGGCTACCG
>CAZIIP010000222.1:0-6236 GCA_964539455.1 uncultured Rhodothermales bacterium | reverse complement strand
CATGCCTGGATTTCACTGGACGACCGGCTACGGGGACTGTACCCGTGAGTTGTGGTACGCATTGAAGCGGGTCGGGATTGAGTGGGAGTGTCTCGCGTGACGATGCAGGGTTGTCTGCCGGAATGGCGAATCGAAAGTGGAGATGATCGACCTAGACCAAGACAAGTACCCATGAACGACGCATCACTAAGAGCGCTTTTGATTCGTCTCCTCGATTGGCAGGATGCCCACATACACATCGATGACGCTGTCGAGGGCATCGCGACTGATTTCCAAGGTGTCCGACCGGAGGGGACACCGTATTCCGCCTGGGAACTGCTCGAGCACATGCGCCTCGCCCAGTGGGATATCCTCGATTTTTGCAGGAATCCGGAGTATGAGGAACAGAAGTGGCCCGATGACTACTGGCCGGATGAGCCGGCGCCCGAGAGCGAAGCGGCCTGGAACGAGTGCCTCGCAAGCTTTCGGGCTGACAGAGAATCACTGAAGGTGCTTGCAAAGGATTCGGATCTCGAACTCTTTGCCGAGATCCCACATGGCACGGGCCAGACGTATATCCGAGAACTCTTGCTTGTCGCGGATCACGCCGCCTGCTCGGGATCTGGCCCGGCTGATAGCGGGCGTCGCGGCAGAGGGCGCTTGCTTGCGTACGCTGCGTGGCATACAAGAGGGGCAGAGAATGGCCGGGGCCGATCCTGCTGGACCCGCACCGGAGAAGAAATAAGGGCTGCAAAAGATATTGCCCTGAACGGAAAAGAATCCGGGCTCATCGATTACTGGAAATTTGACGAAAAAGAGATGGTTTTGGTATCGGATTCAAGTCCGAATCAAACCCACGGTGAATTAAGAGGAGATGCCGTGGCTTGCCGGATTAAAAATCCCTTGAGCCCCATGCCAAAACGACTTAGTGACCAACGCCTGTAACAATGGCAAAGAGCAAAGACCTTGTCGTATTCATGGCGCATCGCGAATCAAGCTGGTTCGCCGGCACGAAACGCCGATCCCACCATAATCCTTACATTGTCCCTGTGTCCTTTCCTGATCATCGCACATTTGTACGAGGAGATTGATGAGCAAATCCCAACTTTCAAGGCGTGAATTTCTGAAAGCGACTGCCGCAGCCGGAGCTGCCGCCGCGATGGTACCCAAGCTGGCCCTTTCTGCACCGATGACCGCATATGACGCCAAAGGAGTGCCTACGCGGGAGTTCGGATCTACCGGTGTGATGGTACCGATCATGTCGATCGGGCTCGGTAGCCGGTTCATGTCCGTCGAGGACGACGACACGGCGGCCGAAATCATGACCCGTGCCTTGGACAACGGTCTATACTACTGGGATACGGCAGCTTCCTACGGAAATGATCGCATTTCCAGCGAGGAGCGTGTCGGCAAAATTCTCAAGGACCGCCGGAAGGAAGTCTTTGTCTCTACAAAGGTGGAGGAACGCGATGCAGACGGAGCTAAAAGGACGATAGAGCAGAGCTTGAAGCGGCTGCAGACCGACTATATCGACGTGTACAACGTGCATTCGATTGCTTCTGTGGAGGATGTGCAGTCACTTGCAGACGGGGTGATGCCTGTCCTGCTGGATTACAAGGAACAGGGTATCATCCGCTTCATCGGCTTCACCGGTCACACGGACGCCCGCGCCATGAAACTCGCCGCGCAGATGTATGATTGTGACCTGATGGTAATCGCGCTGAATCACTATCAGCAGGGAGAACAGGCGTTTGAGGAGAGTGCGGTTCCCGCCGCAGCAGAGAAGGGGATGGGCGTTTCATTGATCAAGGCCGTACGCCCGCGCGAACTGGTCGAAGGCCTGGATCCTAACAAACTCGTCCGCTATGCGCTGTCCATGGATCAGGTAACGGCGGCGATCGTCGGAACGGACAGCGTCGAAGTACTCGATCGAAATCTGGAGACGCTGAGAAACTTCAAGCCGTACGACGAAGAGGAGATGGAGGAGATCCGGCTGTCCCTGAATCCGTTCTACGAATCGGATAAGATTCCCTGGATGGCGCCGTCGTATCGCGACGGCTGGTATGCGTAGCAAGCCTTCCTCGTCCAGCGCTATGCGACAATAGCATTCGGGAGTTCGGCGCCCGACGCATCGCTTGGGGCATTGGAGAACTCGGGAGATCCGGCATGCCCCGCTCCGCTCGGGATGCTGGGGAGTTCGGCGGCGTATTCGAATTCGGCTCCGGACTTCGGTAGCGATTGTATCAAATGAGGGCGCTCATGGGTTGCTTTCCGGCGTCTCCCGAGGCCAGACGTTATTGTAACGGTCGACGTCGGGTAGATACTGCTCGGGGTCGATCTCTATCCTGACGGCGTTGCCCGCCGGAAATACGACCTCGGACTTTCGTTCACCTGCCAGCCACGTTTCGACCGGAACGGTACGAGATTTCGTTTGGCCGTCCTCATACGTGATGGTTACCGGAGCGGGCATGGGGCTCAGGCCATTGTCCCGGATCTGAACGCGAATCGCGTCATCCGTTCTGCCCACTTCAGAGATCTCGTGGTCCAGAATCCATGTCTCGTAAAACATCGTCCGCCAGAACCAGTCCAATTCCCGGCCCAGTACGTCCTCAAACGTATTGAAGAAATCAAGCGGCGTGGGGTGTTTGTAGGTCCACAGGTCTGCGAACGCCCGGTATGCCTCATAGAACTTGTCTTCTCCCACCAGACCGCGCAGTGCATGTAGCGCAATAGCCGGTTTGTTATATCCGGCGATACCGGCGGCACGGGTGCCGAACGGATACAGGTCGGTGTGTCTGGCCGGCGGTACCTCGTCCCCTGTGCCTGCGATCATGTAGTATGGCTGGTTTTCCGGATCCCACACCGAATCGTCCTGATAGAATGCCCGCGACCCCTCGTTGTCGTTAAAGGAAGTAAGGCCCTCTTCCATCCACCGATGCGTCTTTTCGTCGGGTCCGACAATCATCGGAAACCACATGTGGGCCACCTCATGGTACGTCACGCCGAAGAGCCCACGCGGAGAGCGTCCCCGTCCGATCAGTGTCATCATCGGATATTCCATCCCGCCCCCGATGAGTCCTTCCACCGCCGTCATATGCGGCCAGGGATACGGGAAAAAGATCGTTGACATGTCCTCTATGGAGAACCGCGTGTATTCCGCCGAACGGCGCCAATAGGTACGGTCAGGCCGGTAGAAAGCATGAATCATGCAGTGATCCGTCGACCCGTCGCCATCCAGGTCTCCGACGGCGGCGTGTGTGGCGTCCCACAAATACTTGTCGGATAATCCGAAGACGAAGTCGCGTACGCGCGAGGCCTCGAAATGCCATGTCAGCCACCCGCTTTCCGAGGTGGCCGTCGAGCGTCCGGCTGCCCGGTCTTCTTCGGTTACGACGTGGACGACGGACGTATCCTCCGCCGCCTGTGCCAGACGCGTGCGCGTCTGTTCCGAGAGCACTTCTTCCGGATTGAGCAGGTGTCCGGTGGACGTGACGAGCATTCCCTCCGGTGCGGTGATCGACACGCGGTAGTCTGCCCAGTCCATGTAAAATTCGCCGTTGCCCATGTACTGATCGGCTTTCCAGCCCTCCAGATCATCGTACACGGCAACCTGAGGATACCAATAGGCCATAAAATAGACCTCGCCGTCCGTGCCTTGCCGGAAGGTGTTCTCCGGAATCTCGTAGAACCAGGAGATGTCGAGTTTGACCTCGTCTCCGTGCACAAGTGGCTTTTCGAGCGGCAACCACATCACGGTGCCCATGAGACGCGGCATAGCCCTGTCCTCTCTGTTCGATTGCCCGAGCGGTACGCCGTTAACGCTCAATCCCGAGAGTTGCATGCCGCCTGTGACGTCGACAAACCGGTTCCTGACCGCTCCCGGTCTGTAGATATTCTGGCGCAGGTGGATCCGGAGCTCATCGAGCGTATCGGGCGACATATTCCGATAGATAATGTTGCCCGAACCGGTGAGCACGTTTTGCGTCGTGTCGATCCGGACGGCAAAATCGTACGACGCCTCATTCATCCAATAATTTGGCCCGGGCCGTCCCGTCAGGGTGCGCGTTCCGTCCTCGACGGCGCGGTCGAACTGTGGGGTAGTGAAGACTGGATACGGGACTGGTCTTCCGGACTGGCCGATAACCGGCACAGATACGAAAATGGCTGCGAGCAGGCTGCGAAAGATGTACATGGGTCAAAAGGCGTAAACACATGGCGGGATAAAACGAAAGACGCGTTTGGAGGCACGGGGTTTCGGGATAGAGAGATGCAAGACACGGTCTTGGATACTTGTGTAGAGTAACCGGCTTGCATTATCTTGTAATTCTGCACCGGCCCAAGTGGCGGAATTGGTAGACGCGCTACATTCAGGGTGTAGTGGGCAATAGCCCGTGGAGGTTCGAGTCCTCTCTTGGGCACCCCAAACCCTTCCGACGAGTATCGGGAGGGTTTTTTGATAGACGGCCGGTTTGATGCTACCAAGACAATAAATTAGACCGATAATAAATAGATTTATAATTCCCGTTTCGGCGCATCACTCCATGTTGGATCTGTGCCAAATCGCTCTAACCACCATTTTTCTACGGATAAATATTCATTTACCTTTTTTTCAGAAAAAGAGTACTTGTAATCGGTGGAGTAACCTATCACTTGTTCATCGATATCGTCACGCCCCATTGTTTGGCGCTCGCTGATGAACATCATAAAGCGCCCGTCGATTTGGACGGCCTCGCCATCCGGCGATCGCGGAATCACCGCCGCTTTGGCCCAGTTATTGGATACGGAGCGGGTTACGACGATTCCGTGTTGTTCCCGGTGCAGCAGGTCTTTGGAAGTGGCCAGACAAATGTCGACGCCAAGGCCTGTGTTTCGCTCCTCTGGTCTCTTGGCTACCTTACTGTCTCCAAATACCGGTATGAACCAGGCATCACCACAGCATCGTGAGTCATGATCAATCTGAGATACCTACTTCCGCTCCTGCTTGTTGCGTTTTCTCCCGGATGCACCTCAAATGAAGCCGGCGAGGCTCGCCGGACAGGACCGCCCAACATCATTTTTATCCTCGCCGACGACCTCGGCTACGGCGACGTGGGTGTCTACGGACAGGAATTGATCGAGACGCCGAATATTGATGACCTGGCCGATGCCGGAATGTCGTTCACCCAGCACTATTCCGGAGCGCCGGTTTGTGCCCCTGCCCGAGCGACGCTCATGACCGGTCTGCACGGCGGGCACGCCTACATCCGCAGCAACCACGAATGGGGCGAGCGCGGGGACGTCTGGAATTACGAAGCCATGTTCGACGATCCGTCACTGGAGGGACAGTGGCCGATCCCTGATAGCACGGTTACCCTGGCTGAAGTGTTCAAATCGGCCGGGTATGCTACCGGAATGGTGGGTAAATGGGGATTGGGTGCGCCGATGACGGAGGGCGTACCGACACGCCAGGGATTCGACATGTTCTACGGATACAATTGCCAGCGCCAGGCACATACCTACTATCCGATGCACCTGTGGCACAATGAGGAGCGGATCATGCTCGAAAACGAGATGGTGCCGCCGCACACACCGCTGGAAGAGGGTGCCGATCCCACCGATCCGGCAAACTACGATCGCTATCGCCTCGCCGACTACGCACCCACATTGATGCATGAGCAGGCGCTCGCGTTCATGGAAGCACACGCCGGCGAGCCGTTCTTCCTCTACTACGCATCACCGATTCCACACGTCCCGCTGCAGGCGCCTGAGCGCTGGGTCGACCACTACGTCGACAAAATCGGACCCGAAGAACCGTATTACGAAGGAAACTACTATCCCAATCTCACCCCACGCGCTACCTATGCGGCCATGATTTCCTACCTGGACGAGCAGGTCGGCGATCTGGTGGCGAAAGTGGACGAACTGGGCCTCGCTGAAAACACAATCGTCATCTTTACCAGTGACAACGGCCCGTCAGTGGCCGGCGGCGCGGATGCCCCGTTTTTCTCGAGTGCACAGCCGTTTCAGACGGTGAGAAGCCGAATAAAGGGAATGGTGTACGAGGGCGGAATCCGCGTACCGATGATCACGAAGTGGCCCGGTACCGTGGAGCCGGGCAGCACGTCAGACTTTCAATCGGCGTTTTACGACTTTCTCCCAACCTTTGCGGAGGTAGCGAACGAGGATCTGGATGTTCCGACAGACGGCTCGAGCCTCCTGCCGGTGTGGCAAGGGGAGGAGACTGGAGACCGCGAGTTTCTCTATTGGGAGTTTCCTTC
>CAZIIP010000221.1:0-6286 GCA_964539455.1 uncultured Rhodothermales bacterium | reverse complement strand
AACTGATCGCTGAAGAGGAGAAGGACTACGATGGTCGCCACTCCGAGAGCGAGTAACAACACATTCAGGAATGTGCCGAGCGGCCGCTTTTTTATGTACGAATAGCTGAGTTTCGCAAGATTCATGGCATCGGTACCGTTCGCGCTAAGCGCGGCGATTGCTGGTGTTTGACTATTCGAGGATGAGCCGGTGTTCGAAACGTGATTTTACCCGTTGGTCATGGGTAGCAATAACGAGTGTTGCTTCGTAGGCCCCCGCCTGTCGGATGAGCAGACGAAGTACCTGATCCGCCCGCCGATCGTCGAGGCTCCCTGTCGGTTCGTCGGCAAGGATGAGCTTGGGCTCATTGATCACCGCACGAGCGATACAGACGCGTTGTTTCTGCCCCTGACTCAGTTCATTTGGATAGGCGCCCTGCTTATCGGCAACGTCGAGGGTTTCGAGTACGTCGTGCACGCGGGCCGGATGCTGTGGAAGCCCCGCCATGTACTGTGCAAGCAGGAGATTGTCGCGGACGGAAAGCGTCGCGAGCAGGTGCATTTGCTGAAAGACCACACCTATCGTCCGCCCCCGAAATTGATCGAGCGCATGGCCCGTCAACCCGGAGAGATCGCGTCCGGCGATTGTGACGCTGCCCTCCGCCGGACGAAGCACGCCGGCCATCACGTGAAGCAAGGTCGTCTTACCACTGCCGGATGGGCCCAGAACGAGCCGGTGATCGCCCTGGCCGGCAGCAAAGGAGGGCAGATCCAGCACAACCTGCCCATCGTATCGGCAGCGAATGCCGCTTAATTCAAACATGACGCGTAGCTATCATTTGATTGGCCGGAGTATAGCTACGCCCGTCAATCCATTTGTGCGCACAAGGTGAAAAGCAATGCATTTCGCTTTCCCGCAAGACATCGACTGATGATCAGGTTGCCCCACGGCTTTCCCCGCCACAAACGTTTACTCACGAATCGTCATCCAGTTGTGCCTCGATGTCGGCTTCGACCTCGGCAAGATACTCTTCGGAAAAGTCAACGTGTAGCTCAACCCACATGGGCAGGTGGTCAGACATCTGGTGGGTACGCCATCTGGAGTAGCTGACGTAGAATTCGTCCGTCCCGGGCCGGGACGCATGTGACACTCGGTTTGCGGCCACGGAGATTGCGGGATTTCTTCGTTTGGCGGTGCCCGCCGTCCGGCCGATCGTGACCGGCATTAGCCACCTATGAGAATCATGGGCCGGTTGGGCGTCGCAGCAATCGTGTCCATACCGGCGTGGCGGGCGTGCTTGCGCAACACGGCAGCCCGGACGGATTCGAGCACCTCTCCATCCGTCGCCCCACTGCGCATCACGTCCCGGAGGCTCATTTCGGCCGGTCCGAACAGACATACCTTCAGGTGCCCGTCCGCCGTTATGCGCAGCCGGCTGCATCCCGAACAGAAATGATCCGTCATCGAGGTGATGAATCCGATTTTGCCCGTGTATCCATCCGCGCGATATACCTTGGCCACGTCGTTCGGACCACCGCCGAGCGGAACAAGCGCCACCCTGGAACGGATCCGCTCCAGCATCTCCGCAAAAGGCACGAGTCGGTCACCGTGCCAACCGTTCTCATCGAAGGGCATGTACTCGATAAAGCGCACCTCGATCGGCTTGTGCCGCGTCATTTCGACAAACGACAGGAGTTCGTCGTCGTTCGTCCCGCGCATGACGACGCAATTAATCTTGACCGATGCATAGCCTTCTGCAAGCGCCTCGTCGATAACGGCAAGCACCTTTTCGTGCCCTTTTCGACGGGTAATTTCCCGGAAACGATCCGCTTCAAGCGTGTCCAGCGAAATGTTCAATCGGTCGACGCCATGCCGTCTTATCTCGGCAACCCTTCCCGAAAGCAGCAGGCCGTTGGTCGTCATGGCCAGCGTTTCGAGGCCGAGCGGTCGCATCGCGTCCAAGCCCGAAATCAGTTCAACGGCCTCTTTCCTGACAAGTGGCTCTCCACCCGTGAGCCTGATTTTCCGTATTCCCTCCCCTATGAGAAGGCGTGCGATGCGCAGGATCTCCTCATAGGTTAGTATCTCCTCACGCGGCTTCAGCGGCACGCCTTCCGCCGGCATGCAATAACGGCACCGGAGATTGCACCGTTCGGTGAGGGCGATACGCAGATACGTATGCTTCCTCCCGAACGCGTCGGTCAGCACGTTGCCGTTTCTGCTCATGCGAACAATCGATGTGACGAAAAATCGGACTCAAACCTGTAGATCCACCAGGGATACAAGATATTCGGTGACGCGCTCGTGGTTCCAATCGACTGCTCCGACCTGAATCCATCGTACCACACCGGCGGGATCCAGGATGAAGGTTGTCGGGAGATTGGGAACGCGAAACGGCGCAGGACGCGGCGTGGCATCGGCATATAAAGGCAGCCCGACATCGTGCTCTTTTTCGAACGACGCGACGGCAGCCAGTCCTTCATCCGCCAGCAGTATAACCCGAACCGGGTGCTCCCCAATGCGCGTCTGCAATTCCGCAAGCGAAGGCATCTCCGCGATGCACGGCAGGCACCATGACGCCCAGAGATTGAGCACTACCACCGAGCCTCTCAGGTCCTGAAATGACACTTCCTCACCCCGAACGCTCCTCAGGCTCCAGTCGGGTGGTGCCCATCCCAGTGAATCAAATGCGTATGCGGCGGGAAACCGGGGCTCGGGCAACGCCGATCGGAATTCCGATGATCCTTCCGTGGTTTCGCCGGGTAGGCGCAAATAATAGAGACCGGCCAACAGTCCGAACGCCAATACGAATATCAGTACACTTGTCGTTGGTGCGTTCCAGAAAGAAGATTCCTGCTCGTTCATTGCCGGATGGATAGCGCATTCGAGTTTGATTGCCTTGGATGCACTACGCGGGAATCTGATCCCCTGAGCCGGATTGCATTTGCTGATCTGACCGGTAAGCAGCATCTTGTGCGCTACGAGCCGCTTTTCGCCCGTGACACCGATCCACCCGCTGCTATGGCATCTCCTCCCGGCGACACCGTCTACTGGACCCCGTTTGCCACTCCACTCGGTACCGGCTATGCAGCATCGACCACGAGGGGTCTTTGCCGGTTGAGCATTCCCGACGACTCGCGCGAGCATTTTTTCGTATGGTTGCAGCGACATTTTTCAAAGCAGCACATCAAACCCCACCCCGAGCCGAATATCGACGTCGTGAGACAGATGGATGCCTACTGGAACGGTTCACGCACGCGATTCGAGTTACGGCTCGATTTGCGGGGTACGGATTTTCAGATCGCCGTTTGGGAGTCGGTTATGCAGATTCCCTATGGACAAACCACCACGTACCGAAAGCTCGCTGAAGCAGTGAATCTTCCCAAGGGATACCAGGCCGTGGGAGCGGCGGTAGGTCAAAACCCGGTATTGGTCGTCGTTCCCTGCCACCGGGTACTCGGCTCCGATGGCGCGCTGACCGGCTACGTGGCCGGCGGAAATTCGAAACAGTGGCTCCTGCAGCACGAAGGCGCCATGTTGCTCTAGATCCCAGGAGGCTGTTGAACTTTCGTTGTAAGTTATCTATTTACAACAATTCCGTCACGACGCCAATCGCGCTTAGGTTTAATAAAAACGAGGGACTACTTTCCAAGTCCGACAAACTCCTAGGTCGTGCCCGGCGCTCTTTCGATCATCAGCGTAACCGGACCGTCGTTGGTAAGGGTAACATCCATCATCGCGCCGAACCGGCCGGTTTCAACATTCTTGGCGAGCAAGCGCTCCAGTTCCCGGACAAACAGATCGACCATCGGTTCGGCTATATCCGGAGGCGCCGAAGCGACGAACGATGGGCGATTTCCCTTTCGGGTGTCTCCATACAGCGTGAACTGGGATACCACCAGCGCATCGCCGTTTGTATCCAACAGGGAGCGGTTCATTTTGCCCTCGTCATCGGCAAAAATCCGAAGACGTGCACACTTGCCTGCAACCCACTTGAGGTCTTTCTGCGTATCGTCACCGTGAATGCCAAGCAAAATGAGCATTCCGGCACCTATGCTACCCACCGTTTCTCCGTCTACGTACACATGGGCATCTTTCACACGCTGAATGAGCGCTTTCATTGCCTCTTCCGGGTCATTTCGTTGCGGATAAAGTCGATTGCCTTCCGAACGGCCTTTCCACGATGGCTGATCAGGTTTTTTTCGGATGCGGTCAACTCGGCAAAGGTCCGACCATATCCTTCAGGCTGAAATATCGAATCATATCCAAAGCCGAACGCGCCGCGCTCTTCCCTGGTAATCTCCCCGCTGCAGATCCCCTCGAAAAACCGGATGTCCGCCCCCCTTCGCTTGAACGCAATTACCGTCCGAAACCGGGCCTTGCGGTTGCCGACGCCCTCCAGTTCTTCAAGCATCCGTTTTCGGTTTTTTACCGGATCGGCCTCCGGTCCGGCATACCGGGCGGAATGTACCCCCGGCGCGCCGTTTAACACGTCTACCTCCAGCCCCGTATCGTCCGCCAGGGTCGGCAGACCCGTTATTTGAAACAAAGCTACCGCCTTTTTTTCTGCATTTCCTCTCAGTGTCGGCGCGTTTTCCTCCACCTCCTCCGAATCCCGAAAATCATCGGGTGTCAACACTTCGATCTCCAGATCTTTCAGCATTGCCCTGATCTCTTCCACCTTTCCGGCGTTACGCGTTGACAATACAATCCGATTCATCATGAAGGCCTCCGGCTTCTTTGCGTACGCAGCAGGTCGTCAACAATTTCAGTCGCGGGCAAATAAAAACTAATATGGCCAAATCCGTTCCCCGAGCTCCGAAAAATTCCAACCGACTCCATTCGGAACCCGGATTCACAAAATGCGTTTTAATCAAGCTATTAGAGATCTGGATCTTTGCGTTTAGTCTGCCCCTGCACCACCAAAATAAGGAGAATCGCTTTGTCAGTCGGTATCAGAGTTCGGGACAACGAGTCTATCGACCGTGCGCTCCGTCGGTTCAAGCGTTCCGTGAACCGTAGCCGCATCCTTCGCCAGTATCGTGCAAAAATGAAGTACGTCAAGCCCTCTGAGGAGCGCAGGGAAGCGCGCCAGAAGGCGGCACGCAATTCAAGACGGCGGCGTTCCGACTATTAGGCGACCAGATCCGTTCAAGTGTATTTCACCCCCGGTAGGCAACAGTCGTCCGGGGGTTTCTTTTTTGGTGCACGTCGGGCCCGCTTCAAAAGCCGACGGCGTGTACCACACGGGGGGGATGCGGAGGCGCGGGGGTGTGAGGGTGTGGGGGTGTGGCGAAGAATCAGTCCAGCGTCACGGTTTCCGTCACCAGCTTCTCCTGTTCTTCGGCGTGGCGTTTTGCAGATCCCGTTGCCGTACTTGCGCCCGGAGGACGGCCGATGTAGGCGATGGTCCGGCAATCTTCCGCACCGATCTGACCGAGGAGTGTGTTAAACCGGGGCTGGACAAATCCCCAACCACCCATATTTTTCGGTTCCTCCTGGGTCCAAACCACTTCCGCCTCCGGAAAGCGCTGAATTTCACGTTTCACCTGATCATCGGGAAACGGGTAGAACTGCTCGAGACGGGTAATCGCAATTTTGCTCCGGTTTTCCGATCCGTACAGGTACTGCATCAGATCGTAGTATACCTTGCCGCTGCAAAAAACCAGCCGCTCCACGGAGTCGTCCGAAGATATTTCGGCAGGGATCACCGGCATAAATGCCGAATCGGTAAGGTCCTCGGGTTTTGAAACGGCTTGCGGATTTCGCAACATGCTTTTCGGCGCCATCACAACGAGCGGCTTGGCCACCGTACTATGGATCTGGCGTCTGAGCGCATGGAAATAGTTAGCCGGCGTCGTCATGTTGCAAACGCGCAAATTATGCTGCGCAGAGAGTTGGAGGAACCTTTCAAGGCGTGCCGATGAGTGTTCCGGACCCTGTCCCTCGTATCCATGCGGCAACAACATGACTAACCGGCTCGTGTCGCCCCATTTCTGTTCGGCTACCACGATGAATTGATCGATGACGATCTGACCACCGTTAATAAAATCACCAAACTGCGCCTCCCAGATAACAAGCGTTTCGGGGTCTGCCACGGCATAGCCGTATTCGAATCCGAGCACGGCATATTCTGAAAGCAGGCTGTCGAATGCGTGCAATTCCGCCTGACCCGGCCGGATGTGGTTGAGTGGCACGTAATTCTCCTCCGTCACCTGGTCGACCAGAACGGCATGTCGCTGGCTGTAGGTGCCGCGACCCGAATCCTCACCACTGATGCGCACCTGTGTGCCCTCGAGCAGCAGGG
>CAZIIP010000220.1:0-6288 GCA_964539455.1 uncultured Rhodothermales bacterium | reverse complement strand
CGAATCCGAGGCCACGCCGAACGTTCTGTGAGAAAGTGTTGAGGTTTCGCAATTCCGTCTCATCTACCTTTCGAAGTTTCTGCTCGACCGGCTTTACGTTTGCATCATAGTAGTTTTCGGCCGCGCTGACCTGGCTCTTCGTGAAGTTCGCCTCGTCGTCATCATCGGCCTCCTTGCGCTTTGCCTTGAAGAAGGCCTCCATTTGCATGGGATCGACACTGGCTACGTATAGCTTTGCGGATTTGGACGATCCCTTGAAGTACACTTTGTGTCCGCCACCCGTCTTGTCCGTAAAGGTCCTCTTCTTCTTCCACCACTTGATCAGCTTGAGTACGCCTTCCTTCGCCTTCCCGAGGAGCGCCTTCCCTTTCTTCAGCAGCTTCTTCGCAAACGTGATCACCTTCGTGATGAGCGCGTCGATCAGTTTATCGATCGGTTTCCGCACCTTGCCGATAATGTTTTTGACGGTCTTGCCGATGCCACCGAGACCGATCAGCGAAGCCAGCATACTGATCACCACCGGAACGCTCCGACTGAGCGCATTTTCGACCGCCGCCATCGCCTTGCCGAGCACCCCGGCGGCAATGGAGACGACGGCGTTGTAGACCGACACGACAAACTCCTTGATCTGCTGGAACCGCTCCACCAGAAACATCACGAAGTCGTAGAGCAGTTTCAGCACTTTGACCAAGGCGCCGGCCGGATTCAGCAGACTCAGCAACCAGACCACCCCCTCCTTGATCACCGTCGTGATCACCCAGTCCCGTATGCCCCCGATGACCATCTCTTTGAGGTTTGAAAGCTTCTCCTTGACCATCTCCCAGAGCGCCATCGGACCCTCGGTAACCAGCTTCTTGACGATCGCAAATCCCTTCTCGATGAAATTGATCACCTTCTCCGCCGGCGGATAGCGCTTGATCAGCTTCGCCTTGATGTTCTCGTAGGTCAGCCCCAGGATCTGCATGACCAGTGAGAAGATGCCCTTCAGATCAAACTTTTCAGGCAGGGTGATACCTGCCTCGGAGATCGCACCCGTCAGCCAGCCGATGAGGCCCTTCATCAGGTGCTGCTTGATGTTCTTGACAAAGTTCCGGATGCCTCCGCCGACCGCTTTGACGAGGTTGTTGAAGAAGCCGGACGGATTCTTGAGGATGTCCATGACCGCCTTTTTGGCGCGGTCGATGAAGTCGAATATCGGCTGTGAGTCGATCCCGGCTATGTCGCAACCAGCCTGAATGGCGATCCGAAGGGCCTCGGCAAAATCCCCGGTTACGACCGCGCCCGCAATCTGCACGGCCGCCTTCAGGGCGGTCTGGTACGCGCTGAGAATCTTGTCGAGCACCTTGCCGAGCGCATCGGCCAAGGCCTCGACGGTTTTGATGGCCGCATCGGCCACCAGATCGACACCCTTGATCGCCGTGTCTACGACGGCGTCGATGCCTTTGTTGATGGCGGCCGCCAGGGCAGGGAAGTGTTCCTTTAGATATTTATCGACCATGCCCTTGGCCCAGTCCCGGAAGGTGTTCAGGGCCTTCTTGATCCAGTCCCGGGCGGCGTTGATAATCCCGACGGCCAGCTTCTTCGCGGCATCGATCGCCTTGGCCACCTGCTCGCGCATCCAGTTGAAAACATCATCGATGGCCTTCGTGATGGCCTTAACCGCCTTCTTCACCAGATTCGCCGCCTTGTCCCACCACGACTCCTTCTCCTGTTCCTTCTCGAGTTTGGCCTTCTCTTCGGCCGCCTTCTTTTCGCCCTCTTTTTTGATGCGCTCCGCCTCGGTCTCTCCTTTTTTCAGTTCCTCCCGTGCACCTTTCTCGGAGGTCTTGACCTTTTCGCCGATTTCCTTCCGGGCGGTCTGCTGCTTTGTATCCGCCTCCTTGTTGAATTCGTTTACCTTGCCGTAGGCATCCTCGATACCCTTCTTCTGCTGCGCCACCACCTTTTGCCGGTTGGAGACGACAATGCCCCGCTGCTCCTCATCCGCTTTCCGATTCTCCTGTTCAACCCTGGATTCGGCCTTGGTGATCTCCGCTTTTTTGTCTGTGTCGCGCGTCTGCGCAGCGGTCTTCGTTTTGCCTTTCGCCTCCGCCATGTGGGCATCCAGATCGGGCTGCAGCAGACTGTCGGCGCGTTTTCGAACGGACGCAGACAGGGGCGCCTCCACGTAGTCCTTCGCCCCGCTGTCCGGTGTCGTCTCTATGGGCTCGGGCGGCTCTTCCGACAGTTTGGCCTTGCGGTCCTCCTTTACCTTTCTGGCTTTGATGTTTTGCTGACCCGGGTGATTTTTCAGCTTCTCGGTAACGGTATCCCGCTGCGCGGTGAGCTGTCCGGTGGCGTCCGTACGCTGCGTCTCCATCCGCTCCGGATCCGCTTCCCCTTCCAATTGCACGTTCGGCCGTTCGCCGGCTCTTGTATCGAGGCTCGGATCCTTGGTACGGATCCGGTTCATAAAGCTTTTGATGTTGTTCCTAAACCACGCCAGGAAACCGCTCTCTTCCTTTTTCTCGATCAACTGCTCGTTGTCCTTGTTGCTCGGAGTCGGGTCATCGTAGGTGTGCGGTTCGGGCTGGAGATCCGACGGCTCGGCTCCCTTGACACCGTCGCCCATCTGCGCGTCCGCCGGCACCGGAATCTGATCGGGTGGCGTCAATCCTTCCTCCACCTTCCCGCTGGTCTTCGCCGTGAGCACCGGTGCTTCCTCGGCCTCCCTCTGCTTCTCTTCCTTCATCTTCCCGGTTAACGCCTCTCCAAAAACGGGCTGCGTTTTGGCCACCTGAGACGGCGCCGCTTCCGCGAAAGCCACCATCGATTCGTCGGATGATCCCTTGAGATCCAGTGCCTCCACCTCGGCCGGCTTTTCTTTCGCCGGAGCCCCCGGTTCCGGCGGGATGTCGACGGAAACCTCGGATGCATCCTCCGGTGGCGGGACCGGCGATGTGGTTATCTCATCTTCGAGATGCGCTACATCAGTGGGTGGTGTTTCTTCCTTCGGCTTATCGTTCTTGGCAGCCTCTGCTTCGGCCTGATCGTCCGCGGAGGCTTCATCCGGCATCACGCCGGTCTCCACGAGCTCGGCCGGCGGCATGTCGAGTTTTGCGAGAGGATCGAAAAACGACAGCCAGGCGCCGATCGGGTGCCATTTCTCCTCGACCTGTCCGCCGAGTTTGTCGTCACCCATCGTGTTGCCGTTGACGGTCGCCACCTTGATGCTTCTGAAGTCCTTGCCCTCCGCCGTCTCCGGATCTTCTACACCGGACACAATCGCGAAGTGGTCGAAGAATTGCGGACCCATATACGCAATATCACCTTTCTTCGGCAACTCGCCGGGTTTTCGCGGCACCACGTCGGCAGCGATGCTCTTGCCGAGCTGCCAATCCGGAATCGGAATACCGGCGGTCTTGAGCGCCCACCACACGAAAATCCCGCACCAGCTCGGCAGGGCATCCTTGCCCTTGTAGGTCTTGTAATACTTGATGACGTCCTTGTGAATGACCTCTTTGCCGCCAAATGACGTCAGAAAGATGTCGTAGAGCCGCTCCCACCCGATGCGCGTACCGTCAGAGTTGGTGTCCTGTGCATTGATTTTTCCGATCTGGCTTCGGGCATGTCTGATCGCATCCAGCAGCTCCGGCCGGATCATGTAGGTCTCGCCGTCGCTTTCCCGACGCTGGATACGTGCCGGCGCAATCGGCATCCCCGTCTCCGGCTGCCGGACGGCCCCCTGTTGCACGGTATGGGTAAGCTCGTGCGCGAGCAGGTGCGCACCCTCGCGGGTGTGCGGTGAATACTGATCCCGACCGAAGTAGACATCCCGGCCCTGCGTGAACGCTTTTGCCCGCAGCAGGCGGGTCATCTGCACCGACAGATCGTCGGTATGGATTCGGATGCCGCTGAAGTCGGCTCCCAACTGTGCCTCCATCCGCATGCGGACGTCCTCCGCCAACGGACTGCCGGCACCCCTTGCCCGCTTCAATTGCCGTTCGATGCCTTCCTCCGGCACCGCCTGCACGTCGCCGGCCGACCGTGCCTGGATGGTTTCCTCCTCCTCTTGAGCCTGCATCTGCAGCGGCTCCTCTTCCTCCTCTTGAGCCTGCATCTGGAGCGGTTCCTCTTCCTCTCCCTCGGCTTGCATCTGAAGCGGCTCTTCCTCCTCCTCTTGAGCCTGCATCTGCAGCGGCTCCTCTTCCTCTTCCTGCTCGGCTTGCATCTGCAGTGGTTCCTCTTCTTTGCTCTCTGAACGCTGCAGCCGTCCTGAGATCGGGCTGATATGCGGGAGACCCCTCGTCTCACCGTCGCCGCCCACAACCGTATCAGCCACCGCGTCGGCCTCCTGCTCATAACGATCGTCCTTGCGCCCGATCGTCAACTTCGCCTGAAGGCCGAGATCAAAAAACGGCGATTCGGACTGCCCGTCACTTTCTTTCCGGAAAAACGACGTGCCGGACGGTTCGGCCACCGGCTTTGTCGTGTGGGTCGACTTGAGCGTCTTCGTTTTCGTGTCCATCGCTGTCCTCTATGCCCAGTTGACGATCATCCGTCGCGACATCCATGAAAGCGATAGCCGGTAGAGTCCCCACGGCAAGGATGACAGCAGGACATCGATTGCCTTGCGTTCCACCGTCAGCTCCCAGGCATCGTTCTCGATAACGAGCCGTCCCGTTCGCTGCAAGAAGGCCTCACGAAATCCATCGACTGTCGTATTGCCCAGCCGGTCCCAGTGACCGATTACCGCATTGAGCAATCTATCCGACTCCGCTTTTTCCTCCTCCGTCAGGTCGCGTATTCCCACCAGTGGTGCTTCGAGCGGGAAACCGCAGAGAATCTTCTCCAGCTGGAGTCGGTGCTCTTCGGGATGCTCGTTGCCGGTGGCCAGATAGCCGAGGAGATGTACCGCCCTGACCTGCGATTCTGCATCCGTGAACGACCTGCCTCGATCGACCAGTCCAAGGGCCTCGAAATAGCGCGTGAGGAACGGATGGAGCAGCACCAAACCTGCAGACTCGGTGTAGCGCACATCGATCGGCTCATCCGGTTCGCTTCGTCCGTTCACGTACCCGGCGGCCCCCGGCTCATCGACCTCGTGTTCGGCGTCTCTCCGGACGGACGGGGCGAGAGACTCCCGGCCTGCGTTCGACCACTGGTCGTCTACCGCAGCCCTGAGGCGCGTCTCCAACTCCTGAACCGGCCGGTCCAGCGATGATGCCGCGACAGACAGAAGAACAAGCCGCCATTCCGGTAAAGACGGATCCTCTCCCGCTTCCGCAAGCCACTTCGCCAGAATCTCCGCACCCTCAGGGAGCAGCAGGTGCAGCATGCGCCGGATGAAGGAGGGTGAAAACTGGTAAGCAAGCCGTAGCCGCGCGGACGGATGAGCCAGGACGTCGACGAGTGTTGTTCGAAATCGCCCCTGCTCCTCCACTGACATGCTTTCCACGACAGATTCCATCTCATCCAGATGCCGTACCGGAGCGTCCCACGGCAGATTGCCCGTCTTCAGAAATCCAAGCAGCGACTCGGCGACAGAATAGGATAGCGGAACCTCATTGTCTGACTCCGGTCGGCCGATGCTACTTATCGTCTCGAGCTTGTCCCGGACCAGCCTGCGGATTTCTTCGTCGTCCATCCTCTCGAGATCCAGCACGCCGAGATCGATTTCGAGCCTTTTAACGCGATAAATGGCGCCATTTTGCGCAATTGTGTCAAACCGCTCCTCCAGCAGGCTGGAGAGCGAGCCCGAGAGGGCGGTCTCCAGACGCCTCTGCGCCTCCAGCGCCGTTTCGTCATCCCTGCAGGTGAGGGCGAATACGGCTTGACGTACACGATGAACGGATTCGGACACCTGGGTCGGTCCTCCGGCCTCGAAGGCCGATTGGTTCGCTTAAACACTGGATGGACGGACAGCGGGCGCTCGCAGACCCTAGCGTTGCCGCAATTCGAAATTCTCGATGATCGTCTCGCGCGCGATCACTTCAATCTCGCGCTCTTCCTCCCGGAATCGTTCGGCCGAGACCGTTATGAGGTACTTTCCGACCTCCGCGCCAAATTGGTACCGACCCCGTTCAACCTGCACGGGGATCTCGCGTCCCGATTCGATATGGACCACTTTCACCGTGGCCTGTGGAAGCGGCTGCGGATCGGTAAAGCGGCGGCCGAGACGGAGCCTTCCCTCGATCGTCCCACGGACTATGCCTGCTTCCCGCCGGTCATCCGGCTCAGGCTCGGGCTCGGGTTCAGGCTCGGGCTCGGGCTCGGGCTCGGGTTCGGGTTCGGGCTCGGGCTCGGGCT
>CAZIIP010000219.1:0-6308 GCA_964539455.1 uncultured Rhodothermales bacterium | reverse complement strand
ACGGCAACTGGCTCAAGAGGGGCTGTTCGATCCGGAGCACAAAAAAGAACTGCCCACGTTTCCCAAAGCCATCGGTATCGTCACTTCGCGTGACGGTGCAGCTTTGCGGGATATTCTGAGCGTGTTGAGCCGGCGCTTTCCGCTTGTACAGGTCGTGCTGGTTCCAACGGCCGTACAGGGAACCGGCGCGGCCACGCGAATCGCGGAAGCGATCGCGCTATTGAACCGGCAATCGGGGGACGCTCTGCCTTTCCTGGATCTGCTCATCGTCGGCCGTGGAGGAGGCTCCATAGAGGACCTATGGGCATTCAATGAGGAACCGGTCGCGCGCGCGATTTATGCATCCGCGATTCCCGTCGTCAGCGCGGTTGGCCACGAGACCGATTTTACGATCTGCGATTTTGTGGCGGACGTGCGCGCCGCCACGCCTTCCATTGCCGCGGAATTGACCGTTCCGGATCGGGAGGCATTGCTCGTCCGGCTCAATCGTATGGAGACCGGCATCCGGCAACGGATTCAGCGCATCTTGAATGACAAACGGCGGACCATCCAATCGCTGCTACAATCGCACTCCTTTCGAAAGCCGCTGATCCGTCTGGAACGCACCATTCAGCAGTTTGACGAGGCAGGTATGCGTCTGGACGCAGCCGCCGGCCGGATTCTGGACAACAAGCGCCGGCAAATCGAGCTTCTCGAAAACAGGCTGCATCTGCTGAATCCGTCCCTGCCTATGGAACGCGGTTACGCAATCGTCGAATCGGACGGGCGCCGGATAAAGCAAGCCGCCGCTCTGCATCCGGAGCAGGAGATCACGCTCCAGTTTTCGGACGGACACAGGAAGGCCACCGTAGACGGATAAAGCCGAAACCTTTAACCTCCTGTTGCGTGCCACCCGCGCATGCCAGTCTTGTTCGCAACGCATTATCCGCAATGCCCGAAGAAGAGCGTAAACCGGAAATCGATTTCGAGGCTTCTCTCGGACGGCTTGAAACTATCGTCGAAGAGTTGGAAGCGGATGATCTTGGCCTGCAGGATGCTCTAAAACGATACGAGGAAGGTGTTTCGCTCGCAAAAACCTGTACCGATCTGCTCCGAACGGCGGAGCTTCGCGTGCAGGAACTATCCAAAGAGGTCCCGTGAACCTCTTTGCAGGTGCGAGCCGGTAACCTGCCACCAGCACAACCGTTCGTCAGCCCATGGCCGAGCCTACCCCGGATAATCAGGAACCTTTTGGCGAATTGCTCTCTTCGATCGAGTCGCCGGCGGACCTGCGAAAACTCGATGTGGAGCAGCTGCCGCAGGTGTGCCGGGAACTGCGCGATTACATTATCGACGTGGTATCGGTACATGGCGGACACTTCGGGGCCTCACTCGGGGCCGTGGATCTGACCGTTGCCGCCCATTACGTATACGACACCCCGCGCGACCAACTCGTCTGGGACGTCGGTCACCAGGCCTACGGCCATAAAATGCTGACCGGTCGTCGCGGCGAGTTTCCCTCTAACAGGCGATTCAGCGGTCTGTCGGGCTTCCCAAAACGCTCGGAGTCCCCCTACGACACCTTCGGGGTGGGTCATGCATCCACCTCTATATCGGCCGCATTCGGAATGGCCAAAGCCCGGGATCTGGCCGGGACCGACGAACGCGTTGTCGCCGTAATCGGCGACGGTTCCATGACGGGCGGTCTCGCCTTCGAAGGCCTTAACAACGCCGGTGCCAGCAACTCCGATCTACTCGTGGTGCTGAACGACAACTGCATGTCCATCGACCCCAACGTCGGTGCGCTGAAGGAATACCTTACCGACATTGCAGCCAGCGAGAAATGGAACACGTTTCGAGATGAAGTGTGGAGCCTGTTCGAACGTGTCAAGGGACGCGGCGGCGGTCACGTGCAACGCATGCTCTCGCGTGTAGAGAACGGACTTAAAACCGCCCTGACGCCGGGTGGGCTGTTTGAGGCCCTGGGTTTCCGTTATTTCGGACCCGTCGACGGCCACGACGTGGTGCGATTGGTCTCTCATCTCGAGGACCTCCGGAAACTCCATGGACCCATCCTGCTCCATACCTTGACGGTCAAAGGCAAAGGCTTCTCGCCCGCCGAAAAGGATCAGACGAAATGGCATGCGCAGAGCGCACCATTTAACAAGGTAACCGGCGTTTCGCTTGCCGTTAAGCAGAAAAAGATGCCTCCGAAGTGGCAGGACGTCTTCGGCAAAACCATGGTTGAGCTGGCCAAACAATCGGAGAATGTTGTCGGCATCACCGCTGCGATGCCGAGCGGGACGAGCATGAAATATATGCTCGATGAAATACCCGACCGCGCATTCGACGTGGGTATTGCTGAGATGCACGCAGTCGTTTTTGCCGCAGGTATGGCCACACGTGGGTATAAACCGTTTTGTGCCATCTATTCGACATTCCTGCAACGCGCGTACGACGGCGTCGTACATGACGTCGCACTGCAGAATCTTCCCGTCGTATTCTGCATGGACCGGGCCGGTCTCGTCGGCGCCGACGGGCCCACACACCATGGCGGGCTGGATATTGCGTACTTGCGCTGTATTCCCAACCTGGTTGTAGCCGCCCCACTCGAGGAGCAGGACTTGCGCGACCTCATGTACACCGCGATGGTACATGATGGGCCGTTCGCCATCCGGTATCCACGCGGAGCGACGACGGGAATGGAGATCAGGGAAGGTTTCAAGAAGCTTGAAATCGGCAAGGGCCGAAAAATTGCGGACGGTTCCGATGTCGCCATCCTGTCCTACGGCGCGATCGGCAACTATGTAACGGAGTCACGACAGCGCCTGAAAGAAAAAGGGGTCTCCGCCGCACACTACGACCTCAGGTTTGTCAAACCCATCGACGATGCATTGCTCTCCGAGGTTGCCCGCACGTATCGGTACGTCGTCACGGTCGAGGACGGCGTCGTACAGGGAGGAGCCGGTTCTGCCGTGCTGGAATGGTTGTCGGATAACCATGTGGACGACGTAGAGGTTTTGCGTCTGGGTTTGCCGGACACGTTTGTCGAGCATGGTACGCAACAGGAGTTGCACGATTTGATCGGCATCGGTCCCAACGGCATTGTCGAGCACGTCATGCGGCTTGTGCCGCACCCGGTACGTGACGAGCCCGTTACCCATCACTAACACCGGTTCGCATGCTGAGTCATCTCCACGTGCTCCCTCCGGAGGCGCGCCTCTGGATACTACCGCACGCCGGATCATTTCACCGGAAATATCCACGGCGCTGAGCGAGAAAGTGCGTGCCTTCATCAACAACTGGGAGTCACATGGTCGCGCAGTCGAAGCCGATACGCGCCCACGTGCTCGAAGCGGTCATTTTTCCGGCAATCCGCTTCTTCGCAGGGACCTTCGGGTATACCGTAATCGAAAGACGGCCCGTGATGGACCGTATCTACATGACGTTCAATCCGTGTCCAGACTGCGTGCTTTCGCCTGGAATAACGCTCATCGCGCCGGGTGAACCGCAACGGCTCGAGGAACTGCACGATCGTGATATGGTATCGTGATTCCGGGGAAAATGAGCAGTGATCAACAAAATGTTACCGGTATGGGCTACCGATTCATGCAGCTACATGCAGACCATCTGATTTCTTTTGCCGTTCTGGTCCTTTTCTCGGCCCTGTTTCCGATTCGTTCTTTCGGACAATACGACAGTTTCGATCAAGCCGCGTTGGCCGAACTCGTAAATGCGCAGGTCGGTCCCGTCGATAGTGTGCCGTCCGATGTGACGTATCACTATTACGTCGTAACCGACTCGACGCGACTCTGGGCACGGCATCTCGTGTACCGCAAGATCGGCGGGATTCAGAACAAAGAGCTCATTCAAATTCTGAACCGAAACACGCCGCTGAACTACCTGCATCCCGGAGACACGCTCATCTTCCCCAGCGTGTACAATCTCGACCTCCGTGCCTACAGTCCGTTTCCGCGTCATTATCCCGCCGCCGTGGATATCGACAAGTTGTTTATTATCGACAAAACCTTGCAGGCATTTGCAGGATACGAATACGGCGATCTGGTGCGATGGGGCGTAGTCAACACCGGTGCCGTCAACACCGACACCCCGAACGGACGCTTCAACTACAACTGGAAATCGGAATACAGAGTGTCCTCTCTCAGTCCGCCGGACGAATTATGGGAGATGTATTGGGTGTTCAACTTCCACGAGGGCCGCGGCATTCACACGCACCAGTACTACATGCCTACGGGAACGGCCTCCAGCCACGGCTGCGTCCGCATGATGAACGCGGATGCAAAATGGGTGTATGACTGGGCGGAAGAGTGGGTAAAAAAGGGCAATCAGCTCGTCGAGCAAGGCACTATGGTGCTCGTCATCGGCGAAGAGCAGGATGATCTTCCCGACTTTTTCATACGGGGTGAGACCCCTCGAATACGGCAAGCGAAACTACCCGAAAGCCCGTGGGATGTCGAAGCCGGAACGGCCCAGCAGCGCATGTTCGACCGGCGAAGGATCGGCGGCAGATAGCAGGCATTCGGGGCCGCTATCGGATGACGGTGCCGATGCGTCCAAGACGCGGGAGCGTACGCTCGGCGTCCCATGAGAAATACGTAAACAGGACCTTCGCAGCCACATGGTCGGCCGGCACAAAGCCCCACGCCCGGCTGTCGAGCGAATTGTCCCGGTTGTCCCCCATCATGAAATAATAGTCCTGCTCGATGATGTATTCGTTCGTCTCGACACCGTCGATTTCGAACGCATCGTCGGCCGTTCGGCGAACGGTGTGTCCTTCGTATCGCGTGATAATATCGCTGTAAATCGGCCACGTCGACTCAGTGAGCGCGACAATATCCCCTCGCTCCGGAATGCTTAGCGGACCGTATTGATGGGGATTGAAGCCACTTCCTTCCGGAAAAATCTCCATCCCGCTATTGCTCCCCTCAGGAATGACAAAGCGTTCCACTTCCTCGACATACGGCCAGCGTTCTACCTCGGCCGCCACATCTGCAGATATCTCGGGCAATAAATACCGCCTTCCGTCCTCGAATGGCTGCACCGTTCGTACCCCCAGGGACCGAAGCCGCGACATGGGCATGGTCACCTGTTCACTGGAGAGCGTGGCCATATAGTGCTCCTTGGAGCTTTCCGGAGCGGGAATCTCCTCGTCATTGATGTAGACGACTTTGTCGCGAATCTCAATTTCATCCCCCGGCAGCCCTACCGTTCGCTTGACGTAGTGCGTTTTGCGCTCGATAGGCGCATCTTCGGGCGGAAAATTAAAAACGACAATATCATCCCTCTTCACATCCGTCACACCCGGAACCCGAAATGCAGGCAGTTTAAGCCCACGAAGGTAGATGTTGGTGAAGGGAATGCCGAGGGTCTGGGGGGTTCGACCGCCGTAATGCACTTTGGATGCAATGAGCCGGTCACCGACGAGAATATTGTTCTCCATCGAAGGCGTCGGTACGTGAAACGAGCCGAACGCAAACGTCTGGATGACAAGAACGATAGCCAGAGTGATGACCACCTCTTTGAGAAACGCATACACTTTGCTCGAAAAGGAGACGGCCTGTTTTGCCGATCGACGGTTGCGTCCTGCTTTGCCGGTCTTGCGTCTCGCTTTCCGGGGAGCGCCTGATCTTGTCATATACGTTAGTCATTCATGGAGAGCACCGCCAGAAATGCTTCCTGGGGCACCTCAATTTTACCCACCTGCTTCATACGGCGCTTTCCTTCCTTTTGTTTTTCGAGCAACTTGCGCTTTCTGCTGACGTCGCCGCCGTAGCATTTGGCGGTAACATCCTTGCGCATGGCCTGCACATTGGTACGTGCGATGATCTTGCTTCCGATCGCCGCCTGGATAGCCACCTGATATAACTGCTTGGGAATAAGCTCCTTGAGCTTGCTCGTCAGCCTTTGTCCCATAACATATGCCTGCTCCTGATGTACGATAGTCGACAGTGCATCCACGGGTTCTCCGTTAAGCAGAATGTCCAGTCGTACGAGCTTGCTTGCACGGTAGTCCCTGAATTCGTAATCGAAGCTGGCATAGCCGCGACTGACAGACTTCAATTTGTCATAGTAGTCGAAAACGATTTCGGCGAGCGGCATGTCGTACTGAAGGTCAACGCGCTCGGTATCGAGATATTGTGTATTGACGTAATCTCCGCGGCGATCCTGGCACAGAGTCATCAAATTGCCGATATATTCGGCCGGCGTGATGATCTGTGCCCGGATATAGGGCTCCAGCACTTCATCGATGTCTCCGGCGGGAGGCATCTCCGTGGGGTTCTGCACGGATATCCGCGATCCGTCTTTCA
>CAZIIP010000218.1:6013-6321 GCA_964539455.1 uncultured Rhodothermales bacterium | reverse complement strand
TGTCGATGTCGATCGAGGCCATCGCGACCACGTCTACTCCGGGCGTCCGCCGAAGTGCATCGAGATGTGCCCCTCCCATAAAGCCGGAGCCGATTACGCCTACTTTTATCGTTTTCATAGCATATCTGGATTTGTGAAAAAATCAGCCGACCGTTTCAACCCGTGGTTGGACGGTCTCATTGTTTACGTTCTCGTGTCAAGGTACAATATGTTAGGCGGTTCATCCACGTCCCCGCCTCGTGGCGGGCACCCTTAGCGTCAGGCTAACAGTTCCCCCGATCGGATCTGTAGGGGACTTCCATCCCCAC
>CAZIIP010000218.1:4581-6003 GCA_964539455.1 uncultured Rhodothermales bacterium | reverse complement strand
TCGCGTTATGCCCGGCGCACCAAAAAAAGCGCCTCACTACCGGTCGGGTGGGGAGGCGGAGACGCTCATTGTTGCATCAGGATTGCCGGCGTAGATTGCGCCGGAAGCCTGTGTGTCAACCGAGTTCGAACCAGGCGTCGTCGTATTCGATTCGGGTTCCCGTAGCGATGGCTTCGTTCGCTTTTATCACCTGGACCGTGGACTCGAATCCACGGACGGCGTCCACGCTTGGTGGGAAAGGCCCGTAGAAGTTGTTTTCCATGAACTCCTTGATGGAGTAGAAAAGGGGCATCTCGAGGTTGGGATCGCGCGCCGTAAAGTCCGCCGCCTGGGCGTCCAATTGGGTAGCGTTGGCGACGAGTGCAATGCCCTTTTCCGTGTAGAACGGGTCCTTCCGGGCATATACTTCCCATCCTATCATCGGAGCGTCCACTTCTTTGAACATCCAGCCCTTTTGGTCGCGCAGCATAATAGTACTGTCGGCTCCGTAAAACACCTCGTATGCATCGTCAAAGGAACTTACCAGTGTCGCATCGACGAGGAGATTAACTCCGCTTGGAAACTGGAAAATGGCCTGTACGGTGTCCGGCACTTGGCGTCCGTCGTCCCAGTACACGAGGGACCCGACACCGGTTACGGCCACCGGTCTTTCGTCGAGATACCAGTTGGCGATGTCCAGCTGGTTGATCATCTCTTCACCGATGAGTCCGGTGCTGACGGCAGGATCGAGCCGCCAGTTGGAGGCCGCTTCCCGTTCCGGATTGGGAGAGGTCCGGCGCCAGCTCTCCTTGGAGTGCCACTGCATCCGAACCATGGCTGCCTTGCCGATGGCCCCGCTACGGAGAAACTGATAGACCGACCGGTATTGTGGCTCGGTTCTCAGCAACTGGCCGACCTGAAAGATCTGGTCCGGATGATCCTGTGCTGCAAGCGCAATCGCCCGGGCATCCTCGATCGTCGAGGCCATGGGGGCTTCGCAGTACACATGTTTGCCCGCCTCGAGTGCATCGATCACGATTTGCCGGTGGAGATGGGTCGGCGTTGCGACAAATACCGCCTTGATGTCCGGATTATCCAGAATCTCCCGGTAGTCTGCGTGTCCGGTGGCATCCGGAACGGAGCGCTCCACACGACGCAACATCATGGGATAGGTATCGGCGACGGCGACGAGTTCCGCCTCCGGCATGCCGCCCAGCGTCTGTGCAATCTCGCGGCCCCACTGGCCGAAACCGACCAGACCGCAACTCACGGGCGGCTGGTCCTGCCCGATGACGGCGGGTGCTGCCTGCGCCCGTTCGATCCGTGTCGGTGGTGCCCCCAACGCGCGGGTACCCAGTGCGCCGGCGACGGACGCAAGTGAGGTTTTCTTCAGGAAGTCCCGGCGGCTTTGGCCGGCGTTGCGATTTCCGGATTTCTCTGCTC
>CAZIIP010000218.1:0-4571 GCA_964539455.1 uncultured Rhodothermales bacterium | reverse complement strand
TTCCAGGAGGCCAAACGCATAAAGCAGGAAGAAGGTGCAGATTAATGGTCAGCGGGCTCAAGAGGAAGTCCGTATTGAAGAATTTTTAGCCGTTCTGCGTCTCTTCCGTCCATCACCACGAGAAATTTGGCATCCGGCCACGTATTTATCACGATATCGGGCCCTTCCTCACCGAGTACGAGCATCGCCGTAGAGAGTGCATCGGCGAGCATTCCCGATGGTGTTATCACGGCCGCAAGGTGTGCACCCTGCACCGGCTCCCCGATTCTGGGATCCAGGATGTGACCGTAGATTTTTCCGTTGGCTTCGAAAGCTTTGCCGCGGATGGCCGAGACGGACAAGGCCGTATTTTCGAGACCGACAACGGATAGCACTTCCTCGGCGGTCGTCGTCAGATCTACACCTACCGATGGATATGGAACGGCGATTTGCCACGGTTTGTCGTCTTCTCCTCGACCGATGGCACAGACCGTACTGGTCCCGCCATGAATCAGTGCATTGTCCACGCCCAACTCGCCGAGAATGCGGGCCGCCTCCTCGAGGGCATAGCCCTTGCCGACCCCGCCGAGATCGAGCCGCATGCCGTCGCGGCGAAAGCGAATCGTGCGGCTATCGCGGTCCAGGGTGACTTTGTCCATGCCGGTCAACGCCTTGGCTTCAGCCAGCGCATCCGGCACCGGAAGCCGGCCGGTACCACGCACGAACCCCCACGTCTCCATAAGCGGTTTCACTGTAGGATCGAAAGCGCCCTGGGTTTCGTGGTAGATTCTCTCAATCACCAGAAACAGATTGAATAGCATCGGTTCGACGAGCACCGCCTCCCGCCCGGCACGTGCATTGATGCGACTCAGTTCGCTGGTCGGTTTATAGGTGCTCAACTGAGCGTCGAGCCGGTCGACCTCATCCAGGGCAGCTTCGGCCGCCGAGCGAAGTCTGACGGGATCTTCGCCGCTGAGCACCACCTCAAACCGCGTGCCCATCGCCGCTCTGGCTACACGAATCGTCTCCACAGTATTTGCGCGAAAAAAAGGGGCCTCGCCATCGCCGGCGAAGCCCCTGCGTTAAATCGAGTCAAACGGCCGTCTACGAAAGTTCGAGCGTGCCGTACGTGATCGGATCGATGGAGCGTCCCTGGCCCGCGGAGACGGTGCGTGTCTCTGCATCGAAGTGCATCATTTCGCCCAGGCGTTCCGACATCTCTGCGAGCGAAATCACCACTTGCGCCCGGACGGCGAGATCGATGTTTCCGTTGGGCAATGCACCGGTCCGGATGGCATTGACCCAGTCACCGATGTGCGCAGGAATGCTGACACCGGGCTGAATCCCTTCGAACATCTCCTGGTCCGCGAGGTCGGCAAACGGCCGCTCGGGACGGAGTTCGAGGCTGCCACCGTAGCCGCCGGCATACAGGGTCGCTTCGTGTCCACGAATCACCTGACCGAGTCCCTGCTCATTCACCGTGCTGCCGACGACGAGAATCGTCAGGCCGCTCGGGAACTCAGCAAGAATCTGCGTATTGTCGGGCACATCGCGGTCCGTCGTAATCTTGCGGGTGCCGAGAGATGCGACACGTGCCGGATATTCGTAATCGGGTTTGCCCGTCGCAAGGAGAAGCGGGTGCACACGGTGGGCGAGAAGGTCGCCCAGGATACCCGCGCAGTACGGAAAGTACTTTCTCCAGCGGAAGAAGTGGTCGGCACTAAACGGCCGATCGGACACCGGACCGAGCCACTCATTCCAGTCGAGCGTCGATTCGTCCAGATCAGGATCGATCGGGTAGTTCCACTCACCTTCCGGATTGTTGCGGCAGTAGTCTGCCTGTCCGAGTACGAGCGGTCCGATTTTCCCGTCATTGATCAGGCTGGCGGCGAGGTGCCAGATACCTTCCGAGGTATACTGGGTACCGATCTGAAACACGGCGCCGGTCTCTTTGACCTTGTCGTAAATCTCGAAAGCCTCTCCCAGATAGCGGGTCATCGGCTTTTCGCAATAGACATGCTTGCCGGCATCCATTGCATCGAGACAGATCTGCTTGTGCCAGTGATCGACCGTTCCGACGAAGACGCCGTCGACATCGTCTCGGTCGAGCATCTCGCGATAGTCTGTATAGGCGTCGGCATCGGTAAGACCCAGTTCGTCTTTGCCCATGTCGCGGCGCTTCGTAAACAAGTCGCAAACCGCAACGCCGGCGGCATTCATGCCGGAGCCTTCGCGCTTGATCGTGCCGAGGTGCGCGTTAAATCCCTGGCCCCCCAAACCGATAAAGCCAAGATTGACCTGATCGTTGGCACCGAGAATGGAGCCGCCTGCCGGCGCTCTCTTCTGACCGTACACAGGGGTGATAAACCTGTTGGTTCCGGCGACCGTAGCCGCTGCCGCCACGGCACCTTTCTTCAGGAAGTCGCGACGGGAGTTGTTGGTGTTGTTTTTCACAGTTTTCATGTTGTTCCCAACGTTTTCTGGTGGGCAATCTGTTTTAGATGTTCTAGACCCTCAAACGCTGCCCCTTGGACATGAGGCGAGGCATGCGGCACGCTTTCTCTATAAATCCTATACCAAAGATCGGGAAAAGCGTTTCCTCGCATACAAGCTAGATCTTATTAAATATACAGAAGGAGGCGACGAAAACAAGGTGGCATCCGGACGGATACGTGTCCAGCAAAAGGAACAATGGAGAGCGTAAATCGTCCTATTTCGGCGGCCAAAATAGCTGTGGCTCTTCTGGCATGATACTTGCGATATTATTGCTTAGAAGACAGCGACCTCCACCGTTTAACAGCAAGCAAAATGCATATCGTCACGGAGATAGCAATAAAAGTATCCGTACTCTTCTTCCTGTTATCCTCTGCCGCGGCGGCTCAGGTGACCTATACCGCCGTGCCGGAGGCGAGCGAGATCTGGATCGACGGATCTTCGAACAATGGCGAGTGGAATGAATACGCAGAAGAATTTTCGGTTGAGATGACAATGGCCGAAGAGCCGACAGCCGAAGAGCCCGGTTTGGAGTCGGTGGTTACCACCATTCCGGCCAAGCAGGTGGTGAGCCGGAAGAGCGTCATAATGGACAAGCTCACCCACAATGCTTTTAAGGCTTCCGATCATCCGGAAATTACCTTTGAGCTCTCCTCAGCCGAAGTCATCGAGCCGGGAAAACTCAAGACGACGGGCAACCTCACACTTGCAGGCGTGACGAATGAAATCGAGATGGAGGTAACGTTCAATGAACTGGAGGACGGACGCATGCATGTCGTGGGCAGCTACGGATTCAACATGACCGAATTCGAGATCGATCCACCGACCGCACTCTTCGGTCGCTTCCGCGTGGCGGATCCCGTAGTGGTTCATTTCGATCTGACGATGGCTCCCTAACAGGTTGATTCAAGGCTTTCAGATAGTTGTCGAGGCCCCGGTGTATATAAGCGCCGGGGCCTTGACCTTTTCCGAGCGGATCACATGCGTTTAGGACTTGCTTCTTATACCTATACATGGGCCATCGGCGTCACCGGTGCGGAGCCGGAAGATCCGATGACGGCCATGCAGCTCGTTTCCCGGGCCGCCGAACTCGGGGTGCATGTGGTTCAGATATCTGACAACCTGCCGCTGTCGGCATTTTCATCGGGTGCTCTGGAAAAACTGCGTGCCCACGCCGTCGCCAATGAAGTTTCGATTGAAGTGGGCACGCGGGGCATCGACCATGACCATCTCCTCCGCTATCTCGCAATTGCCCGCTTGTTTGATGCGCCGTTTCTACGTGTCGTAACCGATACGGCGGTTTCACAACCCGAACCGGCAGAGATCCTGGCCGCCTTGTTGCGCGTCATGCCGGCATTCGAGCGGGCCGGCATCCAACTGGCAATCGAAAACCACGATCGGTTCACGAGTGATCAGTTGCTGGACATGCTACGCCGCATCGACAGTCCGGAGGTGGGCATCTGTCTCGACACGGCAAATTCCTACGGTGCGCAAGAGGGCATGCGTGAAGTCGCCGCTTCGCTTGCACCACGGACGATAAACCTGCATGTAAAGGACTATGTGATTGCTCGTCTCTGGCACAACATGGGCTTTTCGATTGAAGGCCGGCCGGCCGGGCAGGGAATGCTCGATATACCGTGGCTGCTGAACCTTGTCCGTTCCAACGGTCACGGTTCACCCAATGCCGTTATTGAACTCTGGACTCCTCGGCAGGACGACCTCGACGCCACGATTCGAACCGAAGCGCGTTGGGCTGAAGAAAGCGTACGCTATATGAGGCAACTACTGAACGATTAGGGTCCGGGCCGAAGGCACTCACGGTGATTTAACGCCAGTCCGATATCTCGAAGAGATCGATCCTTGCATATACGTAGGAGTCGAGTGACAGTACTGTCGTCTCATCGGCCGACGGTAGATCGAAACCGCGAGACCGAAACGACTCCGGGTCGGTAATCGCCTCCCGTTCGCTGTTTTCGTCGAGCAATCGCACCGTCGCACGTTGACATGAGGGAAACTGGATTGCCGCCTCTATCCGCTTACCCGAAAGGTTGGCCAGCAGCAAAACGGCGTGGTCGTCATTTTTAAAGGCGAGTCCCATG
>CAZIIP010000217.1:0-6346 GCA_964539455.1 uncultured Rhodothermales bacterium | reverse complement strand
GCGCCTGACCGCCCCGGAGTGGGAGGCGATTTCCGATCACAAATGGAACTCCACCCTGCGGAAGAACGAAATCGTGCAGGAGAATACACAGACGTGGGAGACCGATCTATCCATTCGCCAACCGGTGATCCTGTTCGGCCATCCAACCAATGGCTATCTGTCGCTGAACAACCGGACGTACCGGTACGCCCAGATGAACGGCGACGACGATGTCCGGTTCTACAATCGATATTTCCTTCGTTTCGAACAACCGCTTTTCCAGCCAAACGAGCTCAAGCTGGATATTGAAGAGGCGGAGCTGGACCTCGAGGGCGCCGAATTGTCCTTTCAGGATGATGTGGTCGATATTGCCGACGACCTGGCAGACGATTACTACGAGTTGTTCGAGTCCGCTTACGAGGCCGAAATCTATTCGCAGCACGTGAATCATCTGGAGGCGGCACTGGAGATAGCCATGGAGCTGGTAGCGGAAGACTCCGCGCGTGCGCTCGAACTCAGTCAAATTCGTGTCGAGCTGGCAAATGCGCGCGAACAGATCAAAGAGGCACAGAGCAATCTTCGCCTTGAATCTGCGCAGTTGAAGCGGCGGCTCGATCTCAGCCAGGAGGATTCACTTGCGGTCGATCCGACCATCGTCATTCGTCCCATCATAGTCGACAAAACGCAGGCCGTCGATTACGGCATGACCCTCCGCCCGCGCATCCAGCAGTTGATGAACCGAAAGCGCGACGACGAAATCGACCTCACGAATGCGAAGGGGTGGAATTCCTTTCGGGCGAATCTGGAATTGACCTACGGCCGAGAAGGCAACAATCCTCGATTTTTCGACATGTGGTCCGAGCCGACCAACAGCTGGTCCGTTGGATTGAGCGCATACATTCCGCTCTGGGATTGGGGCAGACGTCGCTATCGCATCCAGGCGGAGGAAATCAGCCTGCAAAAAACGGAGTTGTATATCGAAGAGGCGACAAAGGAGATCGAAGCGGACATAGAGCAGGACATACGAAGCCTCAGCGAGTATCAATCGCGCGCTATGGACATGCAGGACAACCTCCGGATGGCGAACGAAAGTTCGCTGGAAAGTATCCGCCTCTACCACCGGGGACAGGTCTCAGCGCTCGAATTGATCCAGAGCTTCGGTCTCGAACGGGAAACGGCCCGCAACTTGCTTGCTACCTATCTCGGTTACCGCCGGGCGGTGCTCTCGCTTCAGGAAAACACCTTCTATGACTTCGAAAACAACGTCCCGCTGCTGCAGCGCTTCGGAATCGGAACGTAGGACGGTTCTTCCAGGCAGCCTAACCAGGGTTGTTCAGCGCTTCATGATCTTCGTGTCTTCGTGAGAAAATGGGATGATCTCACAAAGTCATAAAAGACTTGAAGGATAAAGCCAAGATGCCGGAATATTGCGCCTGCCGGTTGCGGCTGCGGCTTCGCCGAGCCTAAGAATGTCCGGTCGGACATCCTGAAGCATGAAACCCGATTCCTTGGAACCTGCCTCATCATCTATTTGACAAGCGTAACGCGCTGAGAGGACGTGAATGTCTCGCCCTGCAAGCGCACCAGATAGATACCGGTCGGCAAGCCGGTTCCGTGCACCCGTACGTCATACATCCGGCCTGCCTGCACCTCCCTGGTCGAGACGTGCCGAACCTCACGCCCGAGCGCATCATGGAGCGTTATGCTGACCTGCTGTTCGGCACTTACGCCGAATCGGATGGTGGTTGACGGATTAAACGGATTCGGATAGGCCGGCTCGATTAGATAATTGTCCGGCATCCCAACGATCACCTCGATTTCCGGGCTACCGGTGTATGCCCCGTCAAAATCAATCTGTTTCAGCCGGTAGGTGTACGTCCCTTGTTTCAGGTGGTCGATTGAGAAGGCGTAGGAACGGGGTTCAACGGAGAATCCCGCGCCGTCTACGAAGCCGATTTCGGTCAACGGTCCGCCATTTACGGCTTGTTCAACGGCAAAGCCCGCGTTAGCGGATTCGGAATCCGTGCTCCAAGAGAGATGCACGGTGTTTCCGTCCGCCATTCCTGAAAACGATGCCAGTTCTACCGGAAGACCTGTCGAGTTGAACCGGCATGGTGTCGCGTTCGCCGAGACGCCGCCTACGGTGTTCTGTTTTACGATGGTCGTACTCCCGTCCGGATTCCGGACCAGCGAGACACCGTCGGTATCATTTCCCCATGCTTCGATAGGCGTAACAAGCGAGGCGGTAGTCGAGAATCCGTCGCCCGCATAGTCTACCGGCGGATCGTCCTGGGCATCTCCGTTGTACGTGAACTGAATGTATTCATCAGCAGTCGGGTCGTAGAGCACAACGTTGTCACCGGTGTTGTTCAACACTCCTGATGCCTCACCCGCGTCATAGCCGCATCCGGGTAGCGCTCCACCGGACTGAACGCCTGCGATCACGACGGCAAATCCGCCTGCAGGGATTGCTGAACCGGCGGGGAAAGTAAACCACAAATTGGTACCGTCGTCCCACAATTCCAGACCGGAAATGTCGATAGCCGACGACGTGACGTTGTACAATTCGACAAACTCGTCCGGCGTGCCGGCTGTGCCATTGCCGTCCGTGTCGAAGTTATTGGTTGTGCTGTTGGGATCGGGAAGGACCTCGTTCAGCACGACTCCGCCGCGCAACGCGGGGCCGGTCTGTGCCAGGCTCGTGACGGAAAGAGCGATGAGAAGCAGAAAGGCGGTTGCAATTCGCATGGAATCTGTCTGGTTTCGGCTGGGTGGTTGGGCGTTTCCCGGGCCCGGATGTACAATCCCGCGGACGACGGGCGGTTTTGCGCCTGATGTCGGCGCCTTTGAATAAATGCGGGACTTCCGTTTTGCTAGTGAATATAAAGAACAGGACGCGTATACCGCGCAAACGTTTTGTACCCTTTGTCCGGAGCACGAAAAGCGACCTCCAGCCAATACCAACCGATTTATGTCAGAGCATTCCAAAAAGTCAGACATCGGGATCATCGGCCTGGCCGTCATGGGCCGGAATCTCGCACTCAACATCCTCGATAACGGCTTCTCGGTCTCGGTGTGGAACTACGAGACGGGTTGGGTCGATGACTTCGTAAACAGTGAGGGCGCCGGCAAGGCGCTCGTGGGAAACCACACCCTGGAGGATTTTGTCGCTTCGATCGAACGGCCGAGAATGATTTTGATGATGATCCGCTCCGGGGCGCCGGTTGACCAGGTCATCGAACAGTTGATCCCTCTTTTGGATCGGGGCGACATCATCATCGACGGCGGCAACTCGAACTACCGTGACACGATCCGCCGAACCCAAAAGGTGGAAACCAAGGGCATGCGATACGTTGGTTCGGGCGTTTCGGGTGGCGAAGAGGGCGCTCGACATGGTCCGTCCCTGATGCCGGGCGGGACACCCGGTACCTGGCCCCACATCCAACCCATCTTCGAGGCGATAGCCGCAAGGGCGAAGGACGGCACGATCTGTTGCGACTGGGTTGGACAGGACGGCGCCGGGCATTTCGTCAAGATGGTGCACAACGGGATCGAGTACGGCGACATGCAGCTCATCGGCGAAACGTATCACCTGATGAAAGAAGGGGCGGGCATGTCGAATGACGAGATGTCTGCCGTATTCGACGCATGGAACAAGGGAAAGCTGGAATCCTATCTCATCGAAATCACGGCCGACATTCTCGGTTACCGGAATGAGGACGGCGACGCCGTTGTCGATCTCATCCTCGACAGTGCGGGCCAAAAGGGCACCGGGAAATGGACGGCCATTACGGCACTGGAATTGGGCATACCGCTAACCCTGATCGGCGAAGCCGTCTCGGCCCGGTTTCTGTCCACCCTTCTTGCGGAGCGCGCAAATGCGTCAAAGAGCTTTGACGGACCCCGAATGGACGGGGCCTCCGAGATACGGGAGAACCTGCCGCAGATACGCGATGCCCTCTATGCTGCAAAAATCGTTTCATATACCCAGGGGTACATGCTTTTTCGGGCGGCCGCCGAGGAGTACGACTGGGATCTGAACTACGGCGGAATCGCCCAGATATGGCGTGGCGGTTGCATCATTCGGTCCGCCTTCCTGGGCAAGATCAAAGAGGCCTACGCCGACGATCCGGAGCTTCCCAATCTTCTGCTTGCTCCCTATTTCCGCGATGCAATGAAAGCGTCGATTCCTGCGCTGCGCAAGGTCGTAACCGTCGCCGTTTCACTCGGCATTCCGGTCCCTGCGCTGTCTTCGGCACTTGCCTTTTTCGACGGCTACAGGAACGTGCGCCTCCCGGCGAATCTCGTTCAGGCGCAGCGCGACTACTTTGGAGCGCATACCTACGAGCGTCTCGATAAACCACGTGGATTGCATTTCCATACAGTCTGGACGGGCGAGGGCGGCGAGGTCACAAGCGGCAGCTACGACGCCTGATGCCGGATGCCTGTCGCTACCGAGAGGCTTTCACGTGCGGGATCATTTGCAGGGGATCAGGTGACTTCACCGTCGATTTCGACGACGTGAACACCGATACCATCGACGTCACAACACGCGTACACTGACTCTCCCACTGTACGCAGTTCAACGTTCTCCTTGTCGCCGTCTATTCGGAGGCGGTCGGGGCGGAAACCGTCCGGCAGGAGACATTCCACCCGCGTGCGGTTCATGCTTCCGGTAAATCGAACCGTAAGCCTTTGTGGTTCTTCCTCGTGAAGATAGGCGTACGCGAGATAGCCTCCGGACGCTTCATATTTCGCCGTCGCCATAACTACTTCTTCCCCGGCGGCACTCCATCGTGGGGACAATACGGCCGTATCAAGCGCCACACCTGAATCCTTTATGCCGGCCAGGCCCTCGACGAGCGCGGCCATAACAGCCGCCGCCCCCCAGTTGTGCGGGATGCCGTAGGATACCGGGCCCGGATCGAGAAACAGCGGTGCATCACATAGGGAGATGGCAACAATCCGCCAGGGATAATCCCCGTCTCCGGCGGCCTCCAGGGTGATTGCCCGGATATCCCGCAACGGCCGGGGATTGTCGATGCCGAAAACATAGAGTCCCACATAGGCGTTGCTGTCGCTTCGCCACGCCTTCTGGCAAATTTCTTTCGACTTGCTGACGCGCTCCGGTAGATGCCACCAGTTACCGTAGGTGGTTTCGTCGATGTGAACGGTGTGGCTACCGTCGTCGTCGTAGAGGATGGTCAGCCTGCCGGCCAGTCTCCCCTGTCCGGTATGCAGCAAATAGATGGAAGAGGTATTTGTCCCGATTGGCAGCGCCAGCTTGTCCGTATGCCCCCTGCGTTGCCATAGTTCGATGGCCGTCATCTGCTCGTTTGCTTCAGGGTCGATGATCTCGAACGGGATGCCACGGAACTCCCTAATGCGGATCTCGCCTTCGGAGGCCTCGTCGACGAGCCGCTTGCCCTCGAACGTCGCATCGTCGCCAGGAAACGCCGCATTCGCGACGACTGCCAGGTTGAGCGCCTCAAATACGCGCTCCGGCGGTGTAGCGGCCTTTCCTCTCAGCACACAGGGCAAAAAGCCGTCCGATTCGGCCGCGATCTCCCCTACCCGTTTCAGAATACTCACACCATACGACTCGAAGCCGTGGGACAGCGCTCCCCGAGCCAGTTCTCCGGCCACAATGCTGGAAACCCCGCCGTTCATGTACTCCCATTCCGGGGCCGGTTTTTCAAATCCCTTCGGGAACGGCGGATAGACCGTGTACCATTCACCGGGGGAGGACTCCGGCATCTCCTCACGAATCCGCTGATAGCTCCCTATGATCGAAGCCGCATCGCTTTGGGTGATCGGCCTGTTCAGTGAATATGCGTTCGATAGCGAGATCTGCGTGTCCTGATCGACGCCGAAGTATCGGGTGTGATCTTCATCTTCCGGGATGTGATGGACAAAGAATTCCCCGTTCCAGCAGCGTTCCATGGTTTGCTGCATCACGTCTGCACCGAGCTGCGCCACACGAGCGGACTCTTCCGTTCGGCCGGCATAACGCAACATTTTGGCCAGCATCTCGCAGGATGACGCCAATCCCGTGTTATCGCCAAACATTACCCCGAAACGCGACTTCTCGAGGTCTACCACCATGATGTCGCCGCCCACCAATTCGGCATCCTGATCCGACTGAAAGTCCCACGTATCGATGGTGAATCCGCGCTTGATTAGTTGATACTTCTCCGACCACCGGTAGGGATCGGTCGTGCAGTAGGCAATCGCTTGCAGAGCGGCATCCAGGTGACCGGTCATCCAGTGATCGTCTCCCGTCGCCTGCCAGGTTTTGTACAGGCCTTCAACGAACAGATACTCGACAGCCGCCTCGATCGGGATGCGTTTCAATTCGAAGGTTCCC
>CAZIIP010000216.1:0-6389 GCA_964539455.1 uncultured Rhodothermales bacterium | reverse complement strand
CGGCTGCGCATCTCCGACGAAAATGCGGAGCAGGAAATGGTGCTCCCGGTCCGTCCGTTTCGGGTGCCTGCTTTCGACGGTCTGGCGACTGGAAAGGCACTCATGTCGGAGGCGATTGAACAAACCGGGTCAAATTTAACCGTCAAGCCCATTATCCTCGGCGGAAATGCGGCCTATGGCAAGGACGGCCACGCCGTGCTTCCCGTCGGATTGCCGGAGGATGTGGGTCCCGATGACGTATCCGTAGAGATTTCGCTGCAAAAGCTTGACCAGAGAGAACTGGCGCGCGAAGCAAGCGAACGCAGAAAAGCGATGGAAAGAGCGGCACGAAGAAGGGACGACAACGAACTGGTGTTCGAGCCCGAGCGGACGATGGAAGGCGGTACCGGTGTGGCGGTTGACGACGACGGCGTGCGCTACGAGTGGATCTCTCTGCCGGCCGATCCCGGTATCGAATTCTCCGGCGGTCGATTCACTCTGCCGACAGACCTGCGACCGCATCGAATGCATCTGTTGTCGGTCGATTACAATGGCGCGCACCTCGCTAACGGCTCATACGTGCTGGACGTCAGGGTGAAAGCCGCAGGTGAAGAGGCGGTGTCGAAGACGCGCTTTTCCACCCATTGGAGAAACATGCCGATTTCACTGAACGACCCGGATGTGGCCATCGAGAACCTCGGATTCATTCTCAGCCGATCGGAGGTGCGGGCGATGCGCAAGGGCAGCAAGGAAGAGAAAATTCAACGGTTCGAGGAATTCTGGAAGGCCAAGGATCCCACGCCCGAAACCGAGTACAATGAACTGCTGGCAGAATACTACCGCAGAATAGATCATGCCGCTTTTACGTTTCGGACCGGAGGCGAACCACTGCCGAACGGTCTGGATACCGATCGGTCGAGGGTTTACGTGGTGGAGGGACCTCCGGCAAACGTAGAACGCGAATTCCCCGGTACCGGTGGGGTTGTCGAAACGTGGACGTATCCGGACGGAAGCACTTTCGTGTTCGAGGCGGCATCGGGCATCGACGAATACAAACTCGTCGCGCGTTCCTGAGTCCTCCACTCCGAGGGTTCGGCGCCGTGCGCTATCTTCCGACATCGGTCATTCCGTGAAACGTAACACCGGAGGATGAATGTCGGCTTCAAACGGCGGCGAAGACAGGCAAAAACCCACCATCGGCATTACGCTCGGCGACATCAACGGGATCGGTCCTGAAGTGGCTGTCAAGGCTACATGGGATCCTCGCCTGCGCGACCGGTGTCGTCTGGTGTTTCTCGGTTCAGCGCACGCTTTGGGCGAGCACGCAGACCGTCTGGATCTCGAAGATCATGGATTGGAGGTTGTCACGGCTGAGGACGCACTGTCCTCAGCGGCAGACTGCATTCTCGATCTGGCGCCCGGCCGCCGCCCGGGTGTCGAGTGGGGACGGGAGACGGAGATTGCCGGTCAACTCTCGATGCAGGCCGTGGAAAAGGCTGTGGAACTCTGCCTTTCCGGTCACATCGACGCGATGGTTACCGCACCGATATCGAAAAAGTCGGTTTCCATGGCGGGCTACACGTTCCGCGGCCATACGGAGTTCATCGCTGAACGCTCCCATGCGCCTGAATACACCATGGTGTTGGTATCCGGACGACTGCGCGTGGGCTTGGTGACCACCCACGAACCGTTGCGAGCGGTACCCGAACTGGTGGAGATTGGGCGCATCCGGGAGAAACTGGACGTGATTCACAGGAGTCTCAAACGCGACTTCGCGATCAGCCACCCGAAAATTGCGGTCCTCGGCCTGAATCCCCACGCCGGCGACGGTGGTGTGATCGGTACGGAGGAAGAGGAGATCATACGTCCGGCGGTACTGGCCGAAAAAGAAAACGGAAGATTGGTATTCGGACCGTTCCCGGCGGACGGGTTTTTCGGTGGCGGTCTGCATCTCAAATATGATGCGGTACTTGCCATGTACCACGATCAAGGGTTGGGACCCTTCAAAGCGCTCGCTTTCGGCAGTGGCGTCAATTTCACGGCCGGATTGCCGCTTGTCAGGACCTCGCCCGATCATGGGACGGCGTTCGACATTGCCGGACGGGGTGTCGCCGATCCGGCAAGCATGCGTGAGGCGGTCTACGTTGCGATGGACATCGTCCGGCGACGTGCCGGCGCAGATCTGTCCGGCAATGCAAACAAAGCGCCTACGGGAGGATGAATCGAAAATCCGGCTCGCAACGCCCTCTTCTGGAACCGGTAAAGCCATACACACGGCTTGCGCCGGTCTACGATGCGGTGATGGACCATGTAGACTACGACGGCTGGGTTGCGTACATCCTGGACCTGCTCGCCCGGCACGAGGCCCGCGTTCGCAGCATACTGGAACTGGGATGTGGAACGGGATCGTTTGCACAACGCATCGTCCGCCGGCTGGATGTTGCATACCGGGCTACCGATGGATCTGAGGATATGATCGAGGTGGCGCGCAAGAAGCTCGACGGCAGCGCCGTGGAACTCCAGATTCTCGACTTCACCGAATTCTCTATCGATAAGTGCGTAGATCTCATACTGCTTCTGTACGACGGAATTAATTATCTGGTAGACGAACGTGACGTGGAGGCCTTTCTCTCTGCCTCCTACGCCGCTTTGCGCGATGGAGCGTGGCTCGTCTTCGATCAAAGTACCCCGTCAAACTCGCTGAACAACGAAGGGGCCTTCGATTATTCGGGAAGTGCGGCGGGAAGCGGGTATCTCCGAAAGAGCAACTTCGATCCGGTCGGCCGGATTCATCAGACCGACTTCGAGATTATGGACGGTCACCGCCGGTATCTGGAACGGCACGTCCAAAAGGCGTATCTCCCGGTCGAAATGCAGGAACTGATTCGGCGCACGCCGTTTGATGTCGTTGCCCGATACGACGGTTTTACTTTTCGGGCAGGGAACGATTGTTCGGAGCGATTGCACTGGGTACTCCGCAAGGGCCAATCCGATGATTGAACTGGACAATGTCACCATATCATTCCAGCGTCCGAAGGAGGGCGAACGTGTCGTCCTCGAAAGCCTCAGCCTTTCGATCGAGCGGGGAGAGATGGTATACCTCGTGGGACCCTCGGGAAGCGGCAAGAGCACCTTGCTTCGGCTGATCTATATGGATTTGTTACCGGAGAGAGGCCATGTGCGGGTCAGGAAATACGAGTCTTCACGCATAAAGCTGCGGCAAATCCCGCAGCTTCGACGCGAACTGGGTGTCGTATTTCAGGATTACCAGTTGCTTCCTGATCGGAATGTGTTCGAGAATGTGGCGTTTGCCCTGTATGCGACCGGTCACAAAGGCAGGGAGGTGCGCAGCCGCGTATACAACGTTCTGTCACAGGTGCAACTGAGCCACAAACTCAGTTCTCTTCCGCACGAACTATCGGGGGGCGAGCAGCAACGGGTTTGTCTGGCACGGGCCATCGCGAATGAACCGCACATCCTTCTCGCTGATGAACCGACCGGAAATCTCGATCCCATTGTGGCCAACGATATTCTCCATCTCATCCTGGGCCTCCATCGCCAGGGCATGACGGTCTTGATCGCTACGCACGACTACCGGCTGGTGAAGGAGTTTCCCGCCCGAACGCTGGCATTCGTGAAGGGACAATTGATGGAAGTCAATCCGCAATCGCTGGAGAGGTAGAAGACCTGCCCGCCACCCCGTCTTCGTTTGTTTATTGTATGGTAGTTGGCGAACTTTCCGGATGCACCTTTAATCCCTGCCGCAAGTGCGGCAGACCGAACCCAAACCGAAGCAATGTCAGCAATTATCGACGTATCCGCACGCCAGATCCTCGACAGCAGAGGCAATCCCACCGTCGAAGTGGAAGTGGTAACCGAAGCAGGCGCCCTGGGCCGGGCCGCCGTTCCCAGCGGTGCTTCCACCGGTGAACACGAAGCCGTCGAGTTGCGGGACGGTGATCCGGACGCCTATCTGGGCAAAGGCGTTACGAAGGCGGTCGACAACGTCAATGAAACGGCCGCCCCCGAAGTGCTGGGCCTCAATGTGTTCGACCAGGTTGAAATCGACCAGCTTTTACTGTCGGTAGACGGCACCGAAAACAAAAGCAGACTCGGAGCAAACGCCATTCTCGGCATATCGCTGGCCGTCGCACGTGCAGCGGCCGAAGAACTCGCCCTGCCGCTCTACCGCTACATCGGCGGAGTGAATGCCCGGGTACTTCCGGTACCGATGATGAACATCCTCAACGGCGGCCGGCATGCGGACAACAGTGTCGATATGCAGGAGTTTATGGTGATGCCCGTGGGTGCGGAGTCCTTTTCGGAGGCACTGCAGATGGGCGTCGAGACCTTCCATCACCTCAAAAAGGTGTTGTCCTCTCGCGGGTATCAGACCGCCGTCGGCGATGAGGGCGGATTCGCCCCCAACCTGAAGTCGAACGACGAAGCCATTGAGGTTATTCTCGAAGCGATCGAAAAAGCAGGATATCGGGCGGGCGAAGAGATCTTTCTTGCCCTGGATCCCGCTACAAGCGAGATGTACGAGGACGGCAAGTACGTCTTTTTCAAAAGCGACCCCGACCGGCGAATCGGTAGCGAGGAAATGGTTGAATTCTGGAGCGACTGGGTCGACCGGTATCCGATCATCTCGATCGAGGACGCCATGCAGGAAGACGATTGGGAAGGTTGGGCAAAATTGACGGCCGCCCTCGGCTCCAAGGTGCAGCTGGTAGGCGACGATCTGTTCGTCACCAACAGCGAACGATTGCACCGTGGAATCGACGAGGGTTCGGCCAATTCCATTCTGATCAAGGTGAACCAGATTGGAACGCTGACCGAAACACTGGAGGCTATCGAACTGGCCCACAAGCATAAGTACACCAACGTGATCAGCCACCGGTCGGGCGAAACCGAGGACACGACCATCGCGGACCTCGCCGTGGCGACCAATGCCGGACAGATCAAGACCGGTTCGGCAAGCCGCAGCGACAGAATCGCCAAATACAACCAATTGCTCCGCATCGAGGACGACCTGGGTGATGCAGCGATCTACCCGGGAAGGTCGGCTTTTCACGTGTAACACACGGATTTCTGTCCCATGCAGCGACTGCTCACACGACTGCTCGGTCCCAAATGGAGACGCCGGATCCTTCTCATCGGAGGACTCCTCGTTTTCGCCTGGGTGATGTTCTTCGACAGCCATAGTTTGCTGAAGCGATGGCAGCTTCATCACCAAAACCAGGTGCTGACGGCTGAAAACGAACGCCTGGAAACGCAAATCAATCAGGTGCAGGACGAGTTGAAGGATGTAACGTCTGATGAAACCGTGGAGCGCGTGGCCAGAGAGGAATATGGCATGCGAAAGGAGGGCGAAACGGTTCATCGCGTTGTAGAAACAGATAAGTAGTAATCAGGCAAAACGATATGGCAAGTGATCTGGCAGTCGGTATCGATCTGGGCGGTACCATGATCAAGGCGGGACTCGTTCGTCGCGGGAAAGGTCTCGTCCATCAGGACCAACTGGAAACCGGAGCCGAAAACGGACCCGAATTTGTACTGGGGCGCATCCGGGACGGCATCAAAATGATGATCGGGGCGGCGGGTGAAACCGGTGTTTGCGGGATCGGTATCGGAATCCCCGGGACGGTGAATATGGACCGCACGACGGTCTATCTCCCGGCCAACCTGCCAGAATGGACGGAAGTGAATCTAACGGATGTGATTGGCGCACTTCTGGACGAGAAGTACCCGATCATCGTCGAAAACGACGCCAATGTGGCGGCATTCGGGTCGTATTTCTACGGTGCGGGTCAGCCTTTCGATTCCTTTATCATGATTACCCTGGGTACGGGAGTCGGTGGCGGGATCGTGTACCAGGGCAAGGTCTTTCGCGGGACGACGGGAGGTGCTGCCGAAATCGGGCACATGTCGATCGATACCAACGGTCCCTTCGACCGTGCCGGAGTCGCCGGGTCAATCGAGTCGTATATCGGACAACGCTTCTTCTCGCATCACGCGCGCATGAAACTGCTCTCGAAGGAGGACAGCATCCTGCAAGAAATGGCAGGGCCCGATCTTGAGAACCTGGATCCCAAAATGCTCTATGATGCCGCCTGTCAGGGCTACCAGCCTGCGATCGATTTCTTTGCCTGGGCAGGCCACAAGTTGGGCTGGGCGCTGTCGTCATGTGTCACGCTGCTTGACATTCGCAAGATTGTCGTAGGCGGAGGGGTTTCCGCTGCGGGCGATTATATCCTCGATCCGGCGCGCCAGGCACTGACCGATAGTCTGATGCCCGCCATGCACGACGGTATTGAAATCGTGCGAGAAACCCTGGGAAACGAAGCTGGTATGCTCGGAGCGGCGCATTTGGCATTCGAATATATCGACGAGCACCCGCCGGCGGACGA
>CAZIIP010000215.1:0-6428 GCA_964539455.1 uncultured Rhodothermales bacterium | reverse complement strand
CGTCAATCGAAAAAAGGGTCGTTTTTGCCGCATTGACCGCCACGGTGATCTCTACTTCGTCGAAGACCCGAAGGGATCGTTCTACTACATCCAAATGACCATATGTTACCGGATCGAACGTTCCGGCGTAGATGCCGAGGCGCATGACGCAGAAGTTGAGATTTGCGTTCGCTGAGATGCGTCCGAAGAATCGGATCTCACTCAAATATACTAACAACCGAGCGCCCGTAGCGTCTGCTGTCCACCATCCTGTCCTTCGGACCGGCGAGCACGGCTTTTGTGTCGTGTTCGAGAACCAACAGCCCAGACGCCAAAACGATCCCGAGCGCCGCCCGAACCATTCCCTCCAGGTCCGCAAAATCGTAGGGTGGATCTGCCATTACCAGGCGATAGGCGGCGCCGGTGTGCCGCTTCAGGAATGTGGAAACGTCACCTGCAACGACGGTTACGCGGTCCTCCACTCCGAGGGACCGCGCATTTTGATTGATGATTCGAATCGCATCCCTATCGTTGTCCAGAAACGTCGCGTGGCCGGCGCCGCGGCTGATGGCCTCGAAACCGAGCGCGCCCGACCCGGCAAACAGATCGAGCACGTGTGCGCCCTCGAGTTCTATTCTGTTTTCAATGAGATTGAACATTGACTCGCGAACGCGGCCGGTGCTGGGTCGGGTGCTTTTTCCCCGCGGACTTCGCAGCGGTCGGTTACGCATCGAGCCGGCTATGATACGCAAAGCATCGGTTATTTGGTGGGTCAGGTGTTGCTGTCAGGCGTACACATCACGCAGGTTAGCACCCACGCACGGGGCATACGCATCGATGTTTACGCCGGGCGAGACGCCGTCAACCTGGTGTTCGACCACCATAAGTGGATCCAGGGGACGGGCGGTAGCTCCGGAGCACGTTTCCAGCCCGTCGAACAAAACGCCGTCTTTCTCGGATCCGTATGCGTAGATCTGGACGATTTGTGACATCGGGATCTCCATACCGTCCAAAAGAGAGTAAATCTGATACAAACGGTCGGAGGAGGAGTCGGCCGAAAGCGTCGTTCCGAATTGCCACGCCTGATTGCGAATTAAAACGACCTCGGTGTGGGCTTCATATCGACCAACGGCGAGCCGGTAGGGAGCGGCACTTGGTGTCTCTTCGGTTTCGTCACGAACGATATGGCGAACGATTGCTGCCGCTCCGCTCATGGATGCGCAGAATCGCCTCCTTCCCACTTCACTTCTGCTGAGAATTCGTTCGAGATTTTCCGCCGGTTTTGCCGGCACCGCCAGCACATGCCACCACCTAATGTTCTCTCCGTCCGGTAACACTTCAGACCGTAACAATTCCGCCGAAAATGCCGTCTCCTCACCGGGAAAAGCCACGGCCACGTCCTGCCACAAGCGTCTCAGCCGTTCGCTTTTCGGCGTATCGACCGGTATCGGGACGAAAAGTGAGGTTCCCAACGGACGATGAAGGGCCACATGCAGATCGAGCGCCGCCGACCCGGCCAGAATATCACGAACGGCCGTAGTAAACGTTTCGACCCAATCTCCTTCCGCCTCTCCCGACAAACGCGCCTCCAGATCGAAATCGAAATTGCATGAGCCAAGACGCACAAGGCGACGCGTCCCTCCGTCACGCTCCACTTCCGCATAGCGCAATCCGGAGCCCCGAATCTCAATAGACGCTGAGGTATGATGCTCCATCACTCAAGGCGAAGCCCGGATCGAATGTTGTTGGTATCCGGTCCCTATTCCCAACTGGCGGCGTGCACCATCGTAATGTCGGGCGTTTCCGAGCCGATCTGGTCTTCGGTATCCGGATCTTGCAACAGATAAATCTTCACCCGGGAGGTGTCGTTTACCGTGTACTCGAATGTCCGTGAAGGATCCCTGGGCAGATAGATCATGGAATCCGGATTGAAGTCCGTACCGACAACGAAAAAGAAACTGTCGGCACGCGCGGTAAGCAATGAATCCGTTTTGACAAACGTTACAAGCGAATCCAGTGTATGAGGAAAACGATCTTTTTCCTCATTGTACCGGTTAAGCCCGGTCCTGATGTTCGACATCCGGCCCCGCGTTAATTCAGTGAGCTCCTGCTGCCGCTCGATCGCCCTGTACGGATCCTTGATGGAGTGGTACAGAATGTATGCAAGTACAGCTATAATGACTGCAAGAACCAGTTGAATGATTCTCATGAGGACCTTGCTCATGTGCAATACTCCAACGTGTGAGGTTTTGGAAGGCCAGGTTTGGCGGTGAGAACGATTACGGTGGGGACCATCCGGTCCTGCACGCCCCGTCAGGCGAAGGGAAAAAATACATGGCACCCTTGCGAGATGCAACTTCCCATTGGACAGGCGTTCCTCATCTTTTGTTAAATTGCGGCTTGTCGGAAGGCGGCCTATGTTGTGTGATGGACACGCATGCGATGCGATAGTTGCCCTCTCGAAATAATATATGAGTTCCCGTGACCCGGCTTCTTATCAATATCGACCATATTGCGACGCTCCGAAACGCGCGCCGGGAGTCGTTTCCGGATCCCGTGCATGCGGCCGCGGTGTGCGAATCGGCCGGAGCGGACGGTATCGTGTTTCACCTCAGGGAGGATCGGAGGCACATCACCGACCGCGACGTTCGAATCCTGGGCGAGACCGTCAAGACCAAGCTCGATTTTGAACTCTCGCTTGCGCCCGAAATCGTGCAGATCTGCCTGAATACCGGTCCGGACCTGGCCACACTGGTACCCGAGCGACGAGAGGAAGTAACGACCGAGGGCGGTCTGGATGTGAAGGCCAACCGCGACCGACTGGCTGATGTGCTCCCCGCCATGCGGGAAAAGGGCATCGAATCCGCTCTCTTCGTCGATGCCGAAGAAGAGCAGATTTATGCCAGCAAGGAGGCCGGTGCGGATGCGATCGAGTTGCACACCGGCGATTTTGCAAACGCGGCAACGGAAGTTGAACAGCAAATGCTGGCGGAACGGCATGCAAATGCCGCCCGCCTCGCCAATAAACTCGGGCTGGTGGTACACGCAGGCCACGGCCTCGACTATAACAATTTTCGCATTTTCCGCGATACGGTGCCGCACCTGCATGAGGTCTCTATCGGGTTCGCCATTATTGCACGCGCCGTATTCGTTGGGTTGGACCAGGCAGTCAAGGAGATGATTACGCTGGTAAAAGACTGACGGCTTCCTTCCCATTCACCGGCAGTCTACCCCCCGGAAGCCGTCGCGACTACACCCGCCGGGATCGTGCCCGTTCCGATCACCGCTCGAATGAACGCCGGGCCGAGATGGGTGTATCAAAAGCCCACCCCGCTGAAACCAGACACGCATGACGACTTTTGAAACGTCCGATTCCTCCTTCCGCAGTGGGTATGCCGCGATCCTCGGTGAACCCAACGTCGGCAAGAGCACGCTGCTCAACGCCCTCATCGGACAGAAACTTTCCATTGTTACCCGAAAGCCCCAAACCACCAGGCACCGTATTCTCGGTATTCTCCATGATCCCGCGTACCAGTGCATTTTTCTCGACACGCCCGGGATCCTCGAGCCGAAATATGGGCTGCAGGAAGCCATGATGCGCGCGGTCGACAGTGCGATGCGTGAATCCGACCTCCAGCTCTTCGTCGTCGACGCCACCCGCCCGACCGTCCGCAGGAAAGCCCTCGATATGCTCGAGAAAAGCGGCAAGGCAATCCTGGTGGTCAACAAAATGGATTTGATCGCTCAGGAAGAGGCGCTAGGTCTGGTCGACCGGCTGTCACGTGCGTTTTCGCTTGAATCCGTCGTGCCCGTTTCCGCACTCAAAAACGATCGGATCGATCTGCTTCGTGAGGAAATTGTCACCCTGCTTCCCGAAGGACCTCCCTACTATCCACCTGAAATGCTTTCCGAGCATCCGGAGCGCTTTTTTGTTGCCGAGATCATTCGGGAGAAAATTCTCGAACGGTACCAGCAGGAGATCCCGTATTCCACGCAGGTCAACATTGTTGCTTTCGAGGAAAGAGGGAAGCGCAAAGATTTTATCGATGCAGAGATCGTAGTAGAGCGCGATTCGCAGAAAGGCATCATTATCGGCAAAGGCGGGCGCGCATTGAAAAGACTCGGCTCAGCTGCACGGGCGGATATTGAGGATTTTCTGAATCGGGGCGTTTATTTACAGTTGCACGTGAAGGTGCGAAGCAACTGGCGCGACAAACCATCCTTCCTGCGCTCGTACGGCTACGGGGAATAGTGGCTTTCCGGGGCGATCCGCATCTTCAGCCCCTCCTCTATCGGACCGGCCAATGCCGGTGGCGCTCCCGCGACACGATAGCGCTCGAATGCGTACCGCCTTGGATAGGTGCGCCGGAGTTGGACGAAAACACGGGCTCTTCGCTCGGCCGACCACTCCGCAGCCTCTCGCAACCGAGCATCATCCTCTTCAATGGGGTATACTTGCCGCACAAGCGCGTGCAGCGTGGCGAGATCGTCTGCCTCGGGGCTGACCGCGAGTACGGGATCCTGCTGATCATCGGTGCCTGGTACCGCAGGCCGACCAACCGGTTGCCCGAGAAACCGCGCAAGCGCATCCCGGAGCATGAGGGTACCGGCCAGTTTGCCGTCGTATGAGTATCCCGCGATGTGCGGTGTGGCAATAGCCGCCCTTCGAATCAGATCCGGCGACGGTGCCGGTTCGTTTTCCCAAACGTCGAGCACGGCGGCGCCGACCTTTCCCGTCTGCAAGGACTCAAGAAACGAGCGGCTGTCGATTACCGGTCCACGGGAGGTGTTGACTACCGTACAACCTGGTTTGATTTGTTGGAGGCGCTCCCGGTTCAGCAGGTGCCGGGTCGAATTGATGCCGCTTTCGGTCAGCGGCACGTGCAACGACAGTATATCCGATCGCTCCAGCAGTTCGTCGAGCGATACATAGGAATGTGCACGGCCTTCCGCCTCCGCTTTTCGCGCCAGCGGCGGATCATTGCACAACACCTCAAATCCCAGTCGGGGCAACCGCTCAGCAAGCTTCCCGCCGATATTTCCGCAGCCCACAATGCCCGTTGTCCGGCCCTTGAGCGGCCTGAGGTCCCTCCGTTCGAGATACAGAAGCGCTGCGATCACATATTCGACGACCGAACCGGCATTGGAACCTGGGGCATCGGCGAAGCGAATTCCCTGTCGGCGTAAGTAAGACCGGTCGATGTGATCGGTGCCGATGGTCGCAGAGCCCACAAAACGAACCTTACTTCTGTCCAGAAGCGCCCGGTTCACCGTGGTGACACTGCGTACCAGCAGGATTTCGGCGTCGTTGAGCGTTTCCGGAACGATTCGCGCCGCAGGTAGCGTAATCATCCGGCCGAACTCAGAGAACACCTCCGCTGCCGCAACGATGTTCTCGTCGGCCACAATCATGCGATCCGGCTTTGCGCTCATAGACGGGTGCGGAAATACGGTGGTGGATTGCGACGGGTCGGCGTGCGTCCAATATCTTCTTGCGCCGGTGATACCGGCCGTGTTCCACAGGAATGAACGAACGAATCGCAATTGGGTTTATGGGTGCGATACAACCGCAAGCGCATATTCCGTTGGCCATTCGAGATACAATTCCGTCCGAGATGCGGCACTGTGCAGGCACCGTGATAGCATTGGTCGTCATATCGACCCTGACAGCTTGTGACGCCGTGTTCAACAGGGATGCAGCCGACGCCCCTTCCGCTCGTCTGGAGACGCTTTTGCTGGAGCAAAGCGACTCACTGGGAAGAGCGTTCTTTATGCTTCCCGGTCCCACCGATCTGGCCGATTTTCCACAGGATCCGAAAAATCCACTCACGGTCGAAAAAGTGCGTCTCGGAAAGCACTTGTTTCACGAAACTGCGATGGCTTCGAAGAATCTGCTTCCGGGTGGTTTCGAGACGTACTCGTGCGCCACTTGTCATCACAGCCGTGCGGGATTTCAGACGGGCATCCGACAGGCGCTGGGAGAAGGGGGCATCGGATTCGGTGATGCCGGGGAAGGACGCGTGAGGGATTCGACGTACGCACCGACCATGATCGATGCCCAACCGGTTCGGACACTTTCCATTCTCAATGCCGGCTATCATGAAACAGCCTTGTGGGACGGCAGCCTCGGTGCTCACGGACCAAATCGCGACTTGCAGGAGAGATGGCCTGAAGAAGGTCCGCTCTCCTTCAATCGGCTCGGCTATGCCGGTGTCGAGACCTACGCGCTGGCTTTGATGGGAGCGCATCGGCTGAGTGTAGAAAACTCCGAAATACGCAACAACAGCCTGTACCGGTCGCTCTTTGCCGAGGCGTTTCCCGCGCAACCCGAAGCGGCACGTATAAGTGATACGAATGCTGCACTCGCAATCGCAGCTTTTTCGCGCACCGTGGTCGCATACGAGGCACCGTTTCAACAATGGCTTCGCGGCCGGACCTGGGTGATGACC
>CAZIIP010000214.1:0-6444 GCA_964539455.1 uncultured Rhodothermales bacterium | reverse complement strand
GACCGCCGCGTGTACGGGACCGCCGGATACGGTGGTCACAGGCTCCGGCACCGTGATGATTGAGGGCAAACCGGCCGCTCGGTTGGGTGATTCGACGGCGCATGGTGGGGTGATCGTTATCGGGGAACCGACAGTCATTATCGGAGGCTAACAGATGCCACAAAACGATCCATTTCTGGGTACGGGCTGGAGTTTTCCTCCCGCCTTCGACTGGGACCTGGCGGCCGTCGAAACGACCTTCGGTGTCGAGGACATCCACAAGAGTCTGGAAATCATCTTCACGACCAGTCTCGGTGAGCGCGTGATGCAGCCGACATTCGGTTGCGGCATGGAGCGGGAGGTGTTCGAGCCGATGAACACCGGGCGCATCGCCTACATCGAGAACCTGATTAAAACCGCCATCCTGTATCACGAACCGCGGATAGACGCGGAGAAAATCGAAGTGAAGCCCGATCCGCTGGAAGGGATGCTACTGATCAGCATCGATTACCGCGTGCGAACCTCCAATTCGCGGTTCAATTTTGTGTACCCCTACTACATCAATGAGGCAAGCTAGGCGAAGCGAATGCCCGCAATTACCGCACCATTTGAGTCCGGACCGGCCCTGGACGGCTAGAGACTCAGAAACGATAGACGTTCGTGTCAGACCCGTGTAACAAGAAGAATCCGTTGACCCGTTCGGGTACCCATCAGGACGAACGGTACCTCGATGCGCTCGACCCCGCGTCGATTCCGGTCGACGAACGGTCCATTGCGGATCTCGCGCTGTTTGCCCGGCGTTTCGGCGCTCACATCAAGTACCGCGACCGGAACAATGCCGAGCAGCCGGGAAAAGAGACCTGGAGTCCGTTCTTCTCGACCGACATCACCGCGATTTTTGCGGGATTGAGCAGCCTGGAGGTTTCTACCTACCTGACGTTTTACCGTGGTCTGCAGCAATATCTTGCCGACGAACCCGGAAGGGATCCCGGTGACCTCTCGGCACACTTCAAGTTGCTGTTTCACCTGCCGCTGTTGTTGCTGAAGGCGGCAGGCGACTATTTCGATCTCCTGGGGAAGACCGAGCCCATGCGCGGATTCATGGAGGAGGTCGTAAGCCGTGATGTCGAGACCCCGCTCAAAGATCTGATCGCGTACTACAAGGGTGCCACGACCGCATCGTCACCCGTCTTCAGCGATTCCCCGCTCGCGCCGGCAGACTACAACACGACGTTCGACTCCACGAATCCGCGGATTCAGTTGCCGTCGGCCGTCACCGAGCGCATCGACACCGGATCGGCACTTTCCGCCTTGCCGGTGAGCGACGAACTGCTTGAATCCATTGCACCTGCGGGTTGGGGAGCGCTGTTCGGGTCGGTGGCCGCGGATCCCTCACCGTACGAAGCCAGTGCCGGGGACGTATATGAGCAGATATACGATGCCCTCAACTTCAATCTGATCAACCATGCATTCGACCGGCTCTTTCAGGCGGTTGCACGGTTTGTTGAGGAAGCGGGAGATCGGCTGGATGCGACGCTGACCGAGGTAGATACGCACACGCCTCATTACGGTCTGTGGCTGGCATTCATACAGCTAGTCGGCCACCACCAGGAGCACATCAACACGCTGACCGAACGGCACCTGAACTATTACTATAAGGAGGTCCTGCAGCTATCGCTACAGGAGGCCGAACCCGACAAGGTTCATCTCTTGTTTGCGCTCAACAAGAACAAGTTGGCGCACAAGCTTCCGGCAGGGACGCAGTTTAAAGCCGGAAAGGATGGAGACGGCAAACCGGTCGTTTACGAACTGGACGAAGACTTCATCATCAACCGGGCAACGGTCGACTCGCTGAAGTCGCTCCATCGGCCGTCGTTCTCGCTTTTCGGAATCGACATCTACGCCCCCTGGTCGTCCGGCGTCACCAACTCGAAAGACGGCGAAGGGGAGGAATTGCCGAAGGACGACAAACAATGGGCGCCTTTCGGTCCGATTTCCGGCTTGCCGGACGCGCAGATTGGATTCGCGGTTGCCGACCGGCAGTTGTTCATGCGGGAAGGCAACCGGATTATCGGCATCGAGGTCACACCCGAAAACCCGCTCCCTCCCGGTGTCTTCTCCCTGGGATTCCAGGCCTCACTGACGGCCGAGGAGGGATGGTTCGACGTTTCGGACGCTTCGAAGCTCTTTGTCGTCAAAGCCGCAAGCACGCAACTCTGGTTCTTCATCGTGCTGGACGGCGAGGATCCGGCCGTCGTGCCCTATGACGAAGAGGTTCACGGCAAGGGATTCGCAACCTCCGAGCCCGTTCTCAAACTGAGGTTCGACTTTGCCAATCATCCCTTATGGGGCATTCTGTTTTTCTCGTACTTGAAGGATCTGCGGTTCACTTCGGTGAAGCTGCAGGTCTCGGGCCGGGACCAACGCAACTTTACGCTCCAAGGGGATACCGGACTTCTTGACACCTCCAAGCCGTTCCAGCCGTTTGGCGCGTCTCCAGCAGCCGGCTCGTCACTCATCCTGGGCAGCAGCGAGCTGTTCAGCAAGCGCCTCGAGGATCTGAAACTCAATATCACCTGGGCGGAGGCGCTCACCGGATCGGGATACCTCAAACCGGATGCACCGAACACCTACGAGGTTTCCACGCGGCACCTGCAAAACGGTACGTGGAAATCGTTTGGATCGTCGCATGATCTGTTTGTCGACGGCGGCAAGACCAAACAGCTCGATCTGGACGGTCTGGACGCGCTGAGCACGTCGCTCAAGCAGACCTTGGAAAATCCCGGGTACGGTCCCGATTCCGCTGCCGGTTTTGTTCGACTCGATCTCAACAAAGACTTTGCCCACAGCGCCTACGCATCCGAGCAGACCCTGGCATTGATCGAAATCGCGAAGTACGGCACGAGGACCTCCTCCTCATACAATTACGATTCGGACACCAATCTCCCCAAAGAACCCTACACCCCGACGATCGCTGAAATCGATTGTTTCTACAAAACAAAGCTCGAAACGCCCGGGAAGCTCTACCATCTGCACCCCTTTGGTCATACCAAGGAGGACGCCGGCTCCGGCCGCCTGTTTCCGGCGACCGATAACGAGGGCGAGCTCTACATCGGCGTCAAGGATCTGGATCCGCCCGAGCGGCTCTCGATGCTGTTCCAGACGGTGGACGGCAGCGCCAATCCCCTCAAACCGGAGAACACCCTCGCTTGGCACTATCTGAAGGGCGATACCTGGGTGACGCTGGAGCCGCAGGATGTGGACGACAAAACGAACAATCTGACCGGATCGGGTATCATCGGCATCGCCGTTCCGGCCGATGCGGATACGCAGCATTCCATACTGCCATCCGATACGTACTGGTTCAGGATGTCGGTGCAGCAGGACGCGGACGCCCTCAACAATATCCTCAGCATCGATGCGCAGGCGGCGACTGCAAGCTTCGTCGATCAGAACAACGATACCGATTTTCTGGCGACGCCCCTCTCTGCGGAAACCATCTCCAAGCTGAAACAGAGTGACGGCGCGGTCAAAAAGATCAAACAGCCCTACGCCTCGTTCGGCGGACGGACCGAGGAAAGTGAGGACGATTTTTACGAGAGGGTAAGCGAGCGGCTGCGACACAAGGACCGTGCCTGCACCATGTGGGATTACGAACACCTTGTTCTCGAGCACTTTCCCAAAGTGTACAAGGTGAAGTGCATCAACCACACCAAACTCTGCCGCGACAGCGCCAACAACGTTCTTGCCGACAATGAGGTGCGTCCGGGTCACGTGCTTGTTGTCCCGATCCCATACGTCGAGCCGGACGGCGCCGTCGATCCGCTGCGTCCCTATGTCGACAAAAAGACCCTGGTCGCCGTCGACCGCTTTCTGCGCAAGCGGATCTCGCCGTTCGTCACACTCGAAGTGCAAAATCCACGAATCGAGGAGGTGCAGGTTTCCTTCAACGTCGCCTTCACGGAAGACGTTGCCGACATCAGTTTCTACAAAGATGAGCTCAAAAACGCCATCGTCGAATACCTGACCCCTTGGAGCTACGAAAGCGGCGCCGAGATCAGTTTCGGCGGCAAGTGGCACAAGTCGGCCATCATCGACTTTGTCGAGGAGCAGTCGTACGTCGACTATGTGAAAGATTTCGAGATGTATCACAAGGCCGACATCGGGCAAGCCGACTGGGCCTGGAATCGCGTGGATGAAGAGGTTGTGGAAGCCACTACCTCCCGGTCTATCCTCGTATCGCACGCCTCGCACACCATTCAGGAGATCACCTGACCGGAATGTCAGATACCCTCACCATAGAAAAGAACAAATCACTGCTTCTCTCGCAGGATTACGCCGCGCTAAGGGAGGAAGGGGTAGCCTATCTCCAGGAACTGTCCGGCAAAATTTGGACGGATCACAACCTGCACGATCCAGGCATCACGACCCTGGAATTGTTGTGCTATGCCCTGACGGATCTGGGCTATCGGACCGGATTCGACATCAAGGATCTGCTGGCCCGGGAGGACGGTCAGGTCGATCCGCCGGAAGACAGTGGCCTCTTTCCGGCGCATGAGGTCCTTACGAACACGCCTCTGACGATCGATGACTACCGCAGGCTGCTCCTGAAAATCGAAGGCATCCGGAATGCATGGCTCGATCCGATGACCGATCCGGAGCAGATCGGCAACTACAAGCAGAATGAGGTTCCGATTTATGCCGATTGCAATCTTGGCCGATTGTCATACGAAGCCGTGAATGCGCTCGGGGACGATAACCTGCGTGTACGATTGTCCGGCCTCTACAAGGTGTTGCTCGAGCTGGAGGTCGACGACGTACTCGGATCACTTAACGAGACGCGGTTGCCCTATGTGGTGCGCAAGGGGCTTTTGAAGGGCGTCGTGCTCTCGATAAACAGTGATGATCCGGCGTTCCACAGCGGGGAGATCGATTTTTCGCCCGACTTCGACGCACGGCCGCTCGAGGCGCCTTCGGGCTTCCAGGATGCCGTACGCTCGGTGTCCGTCTCCTCAACCGGGGGAGGGTTTGTTGCATCCGCGGAGATCCGCTTGAAGAACAACCAGTGGGTGGAGCTGAAGAACCTCGACATCCGCGTGATCAACGACCGGCCGAAACCCACCGACGATCCGGTCACGGTAAACGCCCAGCGCGTTCGCTCCGTCCTGCTCGACGATCTTGCCGATTCCATGCTGGGCTTGTTCTGGAAAAAGCAGCAAGAGCGGAAGCGGAGTCTTGATGCGGCATGCTGCGTGCTGGATGCGCACCGGAACCTGTGTGAGGATTTCCTCAGCATCGAAACGGTGCCACCCGACCATGTGGCCGTTTGCGCCGACATCGAGGTGAAAAGCGATGCCGATATCGAGTCCGTGCAGGCGACCGTGATGCACGAGATCGAGCAGTATTTCAACCCGCCGGTACGGTACTACACGCTGGCGGAACTGCTGGACGAGGGGTACGGAACCGAGGAGATCTTCAATGGACCGTATATCGACTTCACGTTTGCATGTGACGGCCGGACCGTCTTCACAAAACCGGGATTCGTCACACAGGAGGATCTCGAAGCAAGCGAATTGCGGCGATTCATCTACGCATCCGATATCATCAACATCCTGATGGATATCGAGGGGATCGTCTCGGTGAAAAACGTATTGCTGCAAAAATACGATTCGGACGGATTGCCGGTCGGAGACAGCGAGAAGTGGTGCCTGGAGATCTCCCCCAATCACCAGCCCGTGCTGACAATCGAGCGGTCCAAGCTGCTCTTTTTCAAAGGCGAGATTCCCTACCGCGCCGCCAGACTCGAATTCGAGCAGACACTCGCGCACCTGCGCGCCATGGCGGAAAAGGCCGCCTATGTCGAACCGAACCAGATATTGCAGTTTCCGACCGGAAAATACCGGGATCTGCTTGTGAGGAGTGACCTTGACGGCAAGCCCAAATCGTTCCGTTCGATCCAGCACGACTTCCCGGAGACCTACGGTATCGGTGCTTCCGGATTGCCTGCGACCGTCGACAACAAACGGGAGGCCAAGGCCCATCAGTTCAAGGCGTACCTGACCTTTTTCGATCAGGTTCTCGCTGATTACCTCGCCCAACTCGGTAATGTGAGGCGGCTTTTCTCTCTCGACAAAAGTCTTCGGCAGACATATTTCAGCCAATATCTTGACAATATTGCCGGCGTACGGGATGCTTTCGAAGACGAAGTCTACGTGGACAAGACCGCGCTGCAAGACGAGACGATCCGTACCCGTCTAACGGAAGACGAGGTTGTGTACTACGACCGGCGCAACCGTCTGCTCGATCATCTCACGGCGCGGTTTGCAGAGCAGTTCACGGACTACGCGCTGATGATGTTCAGCCTGAGCGGTGACCGGCTGAAGAACGACGAAGCGCTCATCGAGGACAAAATTGAATTTCTGCGCGACTATCCGGTCGTAAGTCGCGAACGCAACAAGGCATTCA
>CAZIIP010000213.1:0-6452 GCA_964539455.1 uncultured Rhodothermales bacterium | reverse complement strand
GCGAAGAAGGAGACCGAATTCGGCAGATTCTTCCACCAGCTGATGTTTCTGCCGCTGTAGTCCATCCCGCCGTAGGTGCTCTGCGACACCGGCCACTCCGAGAACTCCCGTTTGGCGTGCTGGGTCACGTATTCCACTTCGCCGGGAAAAATGACCTGATAGGTAGAATCGACGTGGACGGCCGGATTGGCAAAGTGCAGGAAGGAATGGACGACGGGCGTCCGATTAAAGATTTTGACGGTTGCGGTGAGCGTCGAGCGCTCCGGTTCAATGGTGAGACCGATCAGCAGCTTCATCCGGTGCCGTCGCTCGATTTCGGTCAGCCAGAGTGTTTTGCTCCCGTCTTCATTCTCCTCGATGAGCCAGTCCATCGGGAGAAACGAATTGGCCCGATGATGGTGGGGCACGTTCCACTCGACGCCCCCCGATATCCATGCGCCGAGCATACCGATGAGTGTCGGTTTGACGACATGCTGGCGATAGAAAAACTCGTATCCGTTTGTTTTATCGGTTGCCCAGAAGATTCGTCCGCCGAACTCGGGCAGCACCCCCACCTCGATGTACTCGTTTTCCAGAACGATCGCCGTGTAGGTCTTGTCCGATTTCTCGTTGGTGAGCACGTCGACCATGGCGTAGGGATAGATGCGTCCCTGCGCCCCCTGATAGGTGCGGCCGTCGAAAAAGCGCGGATTGGGATCCGGTTCACCCGTCCCGTAGGTGGGGATGGTGATCTCGGTTTCATAAATGTGCGCGGATTGGCTACGTGCAGTGGGCGCTGCGGTGCCGATCAGTAAGACGAAAAGGACGATCGGAATGGGCTTCATATGAATACGGGTTTATCCGCAGGGGTAGATGCACGGTAAATTTAATGCATGGGGATTTGCGTTCCGCCATTGCATCGACTGGATGCCCCGAGGACGGCTTCACATGAACTGGTGTATCTTTCGCCGCCGGATACCAACCTTTCCGATAATGATTGTCCACACGACCCACAAGGAACGCGTTCAGGCCATCCTTTCTCGAAAGCCGGTCGATCGCATGCCGGTTGACATCTGGCATACGCCCGAAATCGAAGCCGCTCTCAAGCGAGAATACGGCGAGGACGTCATCTTCCAGGGCGGGGTAAATAACCAGCGAATTTTGCCTTTCGGTACGCCGGACGATGTACGTCGGTAGACGGTTCGGAGTTTGCAGAGACTAAGAGTTTGTCGGACTTGAAAAATAGCCCCACTGTCCTTATTGCACTAAAGCGCGATTGGCGTTGTGACAGTTTTATTGTATATAAACGACTTACGGTGAAAGGCCGACAGCCTCCTAGGTGCCGACCGCGAAGGATACATGGCAAGCTCCTGTCACAATATCCAGCCCGGCACGCCGGTAGAGAATGTTCTGGCGATGATTGAGGCGGGTTCGTAACCTGCGGCATATCCCGTGCACACCAATCTTTGTCCGCCATGCTGCGTACCGGAATCCTCAATCCGCAGGTGAACCACCTGATCAGCCGCTTCCGGCACACCAACCTGCTGGTGATCGCCGACCGTGGATTTCCGTACTGGCCGGAGGTGGAGACGGTCGATTTATCGCTTGTGGACGACATGCCGCGGGTCCTGGACGTATTTCAGGCCGTGAACGATGCGTGTGTCATCGGGCGGGTATACATGGCGGAGGAATTCCCACGGGAGAACAATGCGGATGTGAGGGAGGCATTCGGACAGGCGTTCGCCTACATCCCGGTGGCCCACGAACCGCACACTCTGTTGAAGAAGCGGGTGCCCAGAGCGATCGGGCTGATTCGGACGGGGGACACCATCCAGTATGCCAACATGATTCTCGAGTCGGCCTGACGGGCGCGGCGGTGAGCCGGTGGAGGGCGCTCCGACCGGCAGATTGGTAGCGATCCCATCCAGGTGGAGCGGGCACGCACGCTCCGTGCAACCTATTTTGACATCGGAATTCCATCAAACGATAGATGTCTTTTCCGGACGGACTCCGCCGATTTAATCGCCAAGCCGACCGCGTTCTGTTCTGGAGCGTTGCCGCGTTCGCCTGTCTGTTTTTCGGCACAGTTTTGCTGGCGGTGTTCTCCCGCTACCTCTTCAAGCTGCCCATCCTTGCATCGATCGAGCTTAGCCGGCTTTTCTTTATCTGGTCATGCTTTCTCGCCGTGGGCACGACCTACCGTCGCAGGGCGCATGTGACGTTTGCGCTGCTTTTCGAGAAGTCTCCTGAACGGCTCCAGCGTTGGGGTGTGCTGCTCGTGCATGTCCTGATCATCCTCTTCTCGGTGGTGATTCTGTACCAGTCGGTGCGGATCCTCCTGCTGCTGTGGCCAACCGATCTACCGATGCTGGGCATCTCCCAGGGGTGGCTCTATGTTCCGCTACCCCTGGTTTCGGCATTGCTGGTATTGTTTGCGCTGGAGTTTCTTATCGATGATCAAATGCGGTCGGTCAGCCGCGGAGTCGCCGCATGTTGACCACGCTTCTGGTTCTCTTTGCCCTGCTCGTCCTGATCCGGGTGCCCATCGCGTTCGCGCTGGGAATCGCCACTATGGTGGTGCTGGTGTTTCTGTCGGACATTCCGCTCACCGCTCTTCCGCACAAGATGGTCAACGGAATCGATTCGTATGTCTTTCTGGCAGTGCCGCTGTTCATTCTCGCCGGACAACTAATGAATGCCGGCGGTATCACGGAACGACTCTTTAAATTTGCGCGGTCGTTCGTCGGTCACATACATGGTGGTGTCGGACACGCGAACATCGTCGCTAGCATGCTCTTTTCCTGGATGTCGGGTTCGGCGGTCGCAACCGTCGGCGGTTTAGGCGAGATCGAGATCAAGGCAATGAAGGAAAACGGCTACGATGCCCCGTTTGCGGCTTCCGTGGCCACGATAGGCTCGGTACTGGGACCTATCATTCCGCCCAGTATTCCCATGATTATCTATGCAGCGACGACGGCGCAATCGCTGGGAAAGCTGTTTCTGGGTGGCATTATACCCGGGTTTTTGATGGCAGGGTCGCTGATGGCGGTGATTTACGTGATGGCACGCCGGCGGGGCTATCCGAAGGACCATCGCGCCGGGTTGAAAGAGCTTGCGGTTTCTTCCCGGGCGGCGGTGTTGCCGCTTTTAATGCCGGTGATCATGCTAGGTGGGATTGTCACGGGCATCTTCACACCCACGGAAGCCGCTGCGGTGGCTGCCGCCTATGCGCTGCTCATCAGCCTGTTTGTGTATCGCACGGTTCGGTTTCGCGACATACCGGCCATTTTGGTTGAGACCATGGTGACGACGGCCGTGGTGATCTTCATCCTGTCGACCACCTCCGCGTTCTCGCTGGTGCTGACGTTCGAGGACGCCGGCACGCGGATTGCCGAGGGGATGCTGGGATTATCAACGAACAAGTGGGTCGTGCTGCTGCTCATCAACATCATGCTGCTGATTTTCGGTGCGCTGATGGAAGCGGGTGTGGTGCTCATCCTCTTTATTCCGATTCTCTATCCGCTCGTGCTGCAGATCGGCATCGATCCGGTGCACTTCGGCGTGATCATGTGTGCCAACCTGATGATCGGAGTCGCTACGCCGCCCGTTGGTGTGAGCTTGTTTGTGATGAGTCACATCAGCAAGCTGAAGATGGAGGTGCTGATGCGTGCTATCTTGCCGTTCCTGATACCGATCATTCTTTGTCTGTTGCTCTTGACCTACGTACCGGAAGTCGTGATGGTGCTGCCGAATCTGTTTATGGACTAGGGCCTGGATGAAAAGGTGTGGTTGGACATATCGACGGCTGATTCGTGGCTTACGGCATTGGGTAGTCGTGTGGACCATTGGGTTGATTCTGGTAGGGTGCGGCGTGTCCGACCGAGGCATGCATGTGATCAAGGTGGGCGTTTCCCACTCCGAAAACCATTCATTCACCCGCGCGCTGGCACGGTTCGGCACCGATCTGGAGGAGCGTTCGAATGGCCGGTTCCGGGTGAAGATCTACAACAGTTCACGGGTCGGGTCGGAGAAGGAGATGCAGGAGATGCTGACGATCGGGACGCTGGAGATGACGGTAACCGGATTGTTGAACACCTACGATCCGATGTTTGCGGTCTTCGAGTTGCCCTACCTTTATCGCGATCGTGCGCATGTGCTGCAGGTTAACAGCGGACCGATCATGGAGGGGGTGGCGCGTCCGCTGTCGCATTTGGGTCTGCGATTGATCGGATTCTACGAAAATGGATTCCGCCACATCACCAATTCGGTGCGGGCGATTAATACGCCGGAAGATGTGCGTGGATTACTGATTCGCACGCCGGAGAATCCGGCGCAGATCGCCACGTTCGCGGCGTTGGGTGCGGCACCCACGCCGCTGTCATTCGCCGAGCTTTACACGGCGCTGTTGCAGGGTGTGGTGGACGGCCAGGAAAATCCGCTGCAGAATATCTGGTCGGGGCGGTTGTACGAGGCCCAGGAGTATCTGGCGCTCACCGGACATATCTACAACTCCGCCTACGTCTTGATCGGCGAGCAGTTTTGGCAGTCGTTGTCGGAAGCGGACCGGGAGCTGGTGCGCGATTGTCTGGATGCTTCTTCCAGGTGGCAGATCGACCGGATGCGCGAGATGGACGGCGAGCTGGAGCAGCGGCTGGAGGAGGTCGGAATGCAGATCACGCGTCCGGATCGTGCCGCTTTTGAGGCCGCCACGCGGCCGGCGTACGAGGCGCTGTATGACCGGTTGGGTCCGGAGGCACGGGAGATCGTGGAGAGGATTCGCCGCATCAACTGAAGTGGCTACTTTGACGAAGTATTTGCGATCGAAACGTCTGGTCGTCACGGGACGTCCCAAACAGTTGCCGTATGCGGGCAGGCACTGCCTGCAGACGATAGACGATTTCGAAATCTCGTGAAGCGTTCGTGTAGTGGATTCTGTCGGATCGGATTGTCAGAGAGCGCGTTTGTTACGGCGCTGTCTTTCCACTACCCGGATGTTATTAACGTGAGGTGGTATGTGGCTCAGGTAAGAAGTAGAAAGGTGCGATGGATGATGCCTCGGCAGGCCTGGCATGCTACGAGGGGCATGTTCATGCTTGTCACGTACCTGGCTGCGATGGCGTTTTCCCCGCTGGGCCAGGGGTGGCACTTGTTCGCTCATCTGCTGTTGGAGCACCCCGGGGCATTTTCCGCCGGGCACCGGATGGAGGGCGCAACTCATTCCGAACATTTGGCGGTGGCGGCAACGAAGCGCATTCGTGGGCATCAACACGCAGAGGGTGACGAGCAATCACACCGGGGTGAAGAGTCCCGTGCTTATGTGAGTAGCCAAAGCCCGCAGGACTGCGACGAGGATGCGCGTCGTCGAGAGCGGGAGAGGCAACATGACAAAGCGCACCGGCTTGGCATCGAACATGGCCACCTACACGCCTCGGAACCAGTTGTTTGCCGGGAGAACCGACCTGCCGTGGCCGGGTCCCGGTCAGAGCAGGTTACTTCGGTTAACGCGTCGGCGTCGAACGTACCTCACAAACACGGCGGAATCGTTCACACCCACGAGCACGAGGATCCCAACCCCCAGCTCGTGACAATCGTGCCTCCAGACAAGCATTTTGCTTCCGGTGGTCCGTGCGTGGACGCGGATTTCGGGAGACGTTTCGGTCGTCTCTTGGTTGCCGATTCGATTCCACCTCAACATGCACTTCCGATAGACACGCCTCCACCGCGCCGTTGGATCTGACGGGACAAACGGCGTCCAGACCGCCGGCTTTAGGCATTCCTTTCTCGCTCAAGGGCCTGTTTCGTGGTCCGCATCGGTAGTTATGCCGTAAAGCGAAGGTCCCGTCGATCATTTCCCTATGTGCCGGAGGTACTCCGGCATTACGTGACTGATTCGCCGGGCAGCGGCAGGAATTCCATCCGGCTAATGCCCAGATGAACAGGCAAGCAGGGCAGATAGCAGTCTGAATGGCCACAAGCATGAAGCCGTGGCACAGATACGACTGCGCGCACCTGATAACAAACGAATCAAATGAAGAATCTTATCAACGTATTGACAGTGCTGGTGACTCTATTCATTCTTGTGGGGCCGGCGCATGGACAGGACACAGGCAATGTGGAGGGTGTTGTTGTCTCGGATGCCGTCGGACGGGCATTGCCCGGCGTTAACGTATACCTGGACGGAACGGTATACGGAACCGCCACCGGCAGGAATGGACAGTACCGTTTGGCCGGCATACCACCGGGAGAGTATATCCTAACGGCGAGTTTTGTCGGCTTCACTTCTGAGCGCATTCCGGTGAGCATAGTGGCCGGTGAGACGAAGGAGGTAGATGTCGGTCTGGAGCAAGGCGGATATCTGCTCGAAGAGATAACGGTGAAGGGCGATGCCTTTTTGCCACAGAACGCAGCGGCGACGGCGCATGTAATCGGCCTCGAGGAAATTCGTGCACTTCCCGGCGACAATCCACTCCGAT
>CAZIIP010000212.1:0-6483 GCA_964539455.1 uncultured Rhodothermales bacterium | reverse complement strand
GGGCTCGACGAGTTCCCGCACTGCGAATTCCTTTCTCACCAGTCCTTCGTTCACCATTTCGCAAGCGATCCTGAGGGCCGCAGGTCCGGTGCGCTTTCCGTTCCGGGTTTGCAGGATATAGAGATCGCCGTTTTGCACGGTAAACTCGATATCCTGCATATTTTTATAGTGCTTTTCCAGGAGCGCGGTCGCTCCGATCAATTCGCGGTAGGCCATGGGAAGCACCTGCTCGAGTTTGTCAATGGGTTCCGGCGTTCGGATACCCGCCACGACGTCCTCGCCCTGTGCATCCATCAGATATTCGCCGTAGAGCTTGGCCTCGCCCGTTGAGGGATTGCGCGTAAAGCAGACCCCGGTGCCACTGTTTGCTCCCATGTTTCCAAAGACCATCGCCTGTACGTTGACGGCCGTTCCGATAAGACCGTGGATACCGTTGATGCGGCGGTACTTGATGGCCCTGCCGTTATTCCAGGAACTGAACACGGCATTGACGGCAAATTCGAGTTGCTCGCGGGGATCATCGGGGAACATGAATCCGGTGTGCCGGCGGTAGATTGCCTTGAAACGGTCCACGAGTTCCTCGACGTCTTTTGCCGTAAGGTCGGTATCGAGCGAATAGCCGTTCTCGTCCTTCATCGCCTGAATCGCATCCTCGAACAACTCGTGTTCGACGCCCATTACGACGTCTCCGAACATCTGGATAAACCTCCGATAGCTATCGAATGCAAACCGGGGATTGCCGGTCTTTTCGGCAAGTCCCATGACCACCTCATCGTTCATTCCAAGATTCAGCACGGTATCCATCATCCCGGGCATGGAAACGGCCGCTCCCGATCGCACGGAGACAAGCAGGGGATTGCGCGGGTCACCGAGGCGAAGGCCCATGGCTAGTTCGAGAAACGCAATGCTGTCCATCACCTGATGCTCGAGGCCATCGGGCCATGCTTTTCCCGACTCGTGGTACAGGTGACAGGTCTCCGTGGTGATAGTGAATCCCGGTGGCACCGGAAGGCCGATCGAACTCATCTCGGCGAGGTTTGCACCCTTGCCTCCGAGAAGATCTTTCATGGTGCGGTCGCCTTCGGCGTTTTTTTGACCAAAACGGTATACGTATTTCGGCTGATTTTCCATTTTTGACTGTTGCGTTGCCTTCACGGAGGGGCTGCTGAGTAACCTGGTCCTCCGGGAAGGAGAGTGATGATGAATATGAAATAGGTTTCGTTTGCGGCCGATTTACCCGGTGTTACCCTTCATGCCGATCGACACGGCGGAGAGTAAGAGCACGCATGGCTGCAACGTTACTGCCGCAATTTGCGTCTTCGGTGATCGAAGTGCCGGCCGCTCACGTACTTATATGAAAGCAAACACAGGCGGCATACCTTACCCGAGCGCTCACGTCTTCTCCGTATGCCGCCACTGGACGGCGAACCGGACGAGTGCAGGACCGCTTTTCAGGCCCAGCTTGTTCTTGATGTTAGCCCTGTGGGCCTCGACCGTCTTGACGCTTAATCCAAGCGTTTCTGCGATTTCGCGAGTTGCCCCTCCTTCACCGATCAACGACATCACCTCGACCTCGCGGTCGGTCAGGGAATCCAGCAAACCCTTTCCGGGTGTAACCCGGCCTTTCAGGTACTTCGTGAGCATCCGAGAGCCGAGATCATTGCTAATATAGAGGGTTCCGTCGAGCACATCTTTAATGGCGCGCTTTAGTTCCTCGGAGGCGGCGTGCTTGGTAACGAATCCATCGGCTCCGGCACGGATGGCCCGTTCCGCATAGAACATTTCACGGTGCATGGTAAGCACGAGGACCGACATTTCTTGCCGCTCCGCCTTCATTTCCTTGATAAGATCGAAGCCGTTCACCCCGTTGAGAGAAATGTCGACGAGCGCAAGGTCGAAACTGCGTTTCTTCACCGCTTTTACCGCATCCGGCGCGGAATGTGCGATGCCGGCCACCGACCAACCTTCTTCCTGCTCCAACAGCCTCGTAAGTCCTTCCGTGACGAGGGGATGATCATCAACGAGGAGCAGATTGACTTTCTTTTTATCTGACACGTTACGCTGCTTTTCTGGTGTTTTCGTAGTCGAAATGCCTACTGAAGAGACGGCGCCTACCACGCATGTACGTCAATGGTGTTCCCTAGCCGGTCTGAAATGCCTCCGCATCCTGGGACACCGAGCAGATCACGCGCGTGCCGCCTGAGGCCGGACTCACAATCTCGAATCCCCCACCGATAGAGTCGGCCCTGTAGGCCATGATCTGGAGCCCCATACCGCTGCCGCCGTTATCCGGATCGATACCCTTGCCGTCATCCTCGATGATCAGCTCGATCCGATTTCCGACGCGTTTCAGCCGAACGGTGATCTGAGACGGTGCGGCGTGCTTGATGGCGTTATTAACCGCTTCGCCGGCGATATTAAAGAGATCGTCCGCTACCGAGATATCCTGAACAACGGCATTCTCGTCCAGGTCACACCTACAGGGAATCCTGTAGAGACGACTCACACCATCGGCCAATTCCCTAAGAGAGGAGGCCAGGCTCTCGGGTTTATCGTGTAGTGGCGCCAAGCCCTTGGCCAACGCCCGGGTCTGTTCGATTGCATCGCCGACGAGCGTGCTGATTTCATGTGCCGCGGAGGCACTATCGGGGTCTTTCTCCTGCAAATCGGATTCAAGCACCTTGCACAGGAATGCGATGCCGGCAAGTTGCTGGCCCAGGCTGTCGTGAAGGGTATGGCTTAGCCGTCGCCTTTCACGCGCTCCCACTTCGAGCAACTCCCGCTGCAACCGATTTCGTTCCGTCATGTCGCGTTCGACGGCAACCCAATAGGCAATTTCGCCGTCCTCGTCCCGGATGGGACTCACATCCCACGACAGGAGGATTTCCGTGCCGTCCTTCCGATAGCTGTACATTTGTCCGATGAACGGGACTCCTCGTTCGATGGACCTCCGAAGGCGTGCGATGACACGTAAATCGGTTTTGGCTCCCTGCAGTCTCGCTGTAGATTTTCCCTTGACTTCCTCTCTCGCGTATCCGGTAAGCTTCTCGAATGCACGATTGACGTACACTACCGTGGGTCCTTCCGGCTCCAACTCGCGGTTCAGGATAACCACCGAATCGGTCATAGCCTCCATGGCCTCCCGGAGGAGTTCCAGCGGACCGTTGAACGCATCGTCTGCATGCGGATTGTCGTCTGGAGCTTGAACCATGGTACAAGCATTGATTGTGGAATTCACCAGGAACCGTTATACGCGCTCGGGCCGTTTTCGTGTCCGGGAGCACACTCGCACCGGATCCTGTTCAGTAAAAGTCGCAGTACATGGCAACGTTATTCCTGATCAGAAAGATAGGTTTAAGCCTGCAACGCCGCCCGGCAATGATCCCCGATCCGGAGGCAGCTTCGCTTCTTCAGCGAGGATACCCCTTCAGTGTGGATACCCCGCAGAACCGAAGTGATAACGCGTGGAAGCGCTGTGACGTAGGGACATCTGTCGTCCCGTGGCAGCTCCGGGGCGGGTTATCAACCTTTGCAAACATGCCTGTCGATTCATCTTGACGATTTGTCTGCAGATGGAACCCCCCGGCAGGGGAAATAAATCACAGAAATAAAAGGCGCCTGTCGATTCGTCTTGACGATTTGTCTGCAGATGGAACCCCCCGGCAGGGGAAATAAATCACAGAAATAAAAGGCGCCTGTCGATTCGTCTTGACGATTTGTCTGCAGACGCAACCCCCTGGTGGGGGAAACAAATCACAGAAATAAAAGGCGCCTGTCGATTCGTCTTCCAAGCTATCGAGGGTTCCGGTCGGGCCGGATGTGAGTTGAGCACCACCCGGGCTGCCACCGCTCACGCGCCGGAACTGACCAGTTGCACACAGTTGTCACGAAACCGGAGCTTTCGTGAACGAATGGCGGGTAGTTTGGGTTATGTGCGGGTATAAGAGTACGTACTTCATCATACCTTTTCCGGGTTACAGGCTGTTTGATGCCGGCAACCGAAATCACATCGTTGGAAAGCACCCTACCCGCGACCTCGGCGCAAAAGCGTCGCTGGATCGAGGGCGGACTGATCGCAATCTTCTGGTTCGCGATGGCGATGCTCCTCATCGGGCAAAGGAGTCTCAACGAGTTCGGACCATTCGACGACGGACTGGCGACAGAGGAAATTCTTCAGGCGTTCGCGCTCTATCTCTTCTGGGCGCTGATTACGCCACTGATATTCTGGCTGAGCAAACGCTTCGGACTCGATCGGAAGGACTGGTACCGATGGATCGCCATTCACGTCGTTGTCGGTGTCGTTATCGCCATGGGCGCCGAGTTGTACGGTTGGTATACCCAGGAAGTGTTCGGCTTCAATCGCGGACGCCGGTTCAAGTTTGATCCGGTGCGGGCCATATTTGACCTGTGGTGGATAAACGAACTTTTCCTCTATATGGCCGTGCTTGCGGCCGGTTTTGCACGGGGCTACTTTCGTAAATACCAGGCCCGCCGCAAAGAGGCGGCGCTGCTGCAGACACAGGCTACGAAACTTCAGGCCCAACTGGCGGAATCCAGACTCATGTCCCTGCGCATGCAGCTCAACCCGCATTTCCTGTTCAATACACTCAATGCGATTTCTTCGCTGGTCGACCGTGACCCTTCTGGCGTCCGCAGAATCATTGCGCGCCTCAGCGAGCTGCTGCGGCATACGCTGGACGGTGATGCAGGACAGGAAGTCACACTTGAAGAAGAATTGCATTTTCTCAACCGCTATCTGGAAATCGAACAACTGCGCTTCCAGAGCGAACTTGAGGTGTACCAGGACATTTCTCCCGATGTACTACACGGCCTCGTGCCTAACCTTATCCTTCAACCACTGGTCGAGAATGCCGTCAAACACGGCGCGACCCGCATCAAAGGCGTCGGAAGAATCGATATTTCAGCATGGAAAGAAGGACCTTACCTGTTCCTTTCCGTTCAGGACAACGGTCCGGGCTTCTCGAAATCGGAGGACGAACCAGAAGGCGTCGGCCTCAACAATACCCGCGCGCGGCTCGAGGCACTATACGGCCGGGAAGCGTCGCTGGAAATTGTCACCGCCGCGAACGCTGGTGTCGCCGTCACGGTCAAGTTGCCCTTCCGAACGAAGGCAGATATAGATGACCAACAGAAACCAGCCAAGCCGAATCTGTGAGTGAGAAATCCGTCAATGAGCTTCGCGTCCTCGTGGCCGATGACGAGCCGCTTGCCCGCCAACGCCTGATCGACCTTCTCTCCGGTCACGATTTCATCGCATCCATCGCCGAGGCTGCGGACGGAACGGAGGCCGCCGATATTATCAAGGAAAACAGGATCGAACTGGTTTTTCTGGACGTACGGATGCCCGGGCTGTCCGGACCCGAAGTCGTGCAAGAGGTCGGCGTGGAGCACATGCCGGTAACTGTTTTCGTGACAGCATATGACGAGTATGCACTCAAGGCATTCGATCTTGCGGCAGTGGATTATCTCCTGAAACCATTCGACGACGATCGCTTCGAACAGGCGCTGGCTCGTGCCTCCAGGATGGTTGCAATGAATGAGGTCGATGTCGCACGAAAACACCTGCTCGCATTGCTGCGTGCGGAAGCGAATGAGGAGGTCGAAGAGAATGAGAAGGTTTCCTATCTGGAACGCATACCCGTCGACATGCGAGGCCGCACCAGGGTCGTTCCCGTAGAAGAGATCGACTATTTCACCGCATCCGGTCCATACGTTGAGCTCCACGTGGGCGATCAACTCCTGCTGATACGCGAACGCATGCAGCACCTGGAAAATAGACTGGATCCCTCTCGTTTCGTGCGGATCCACCGGTCGACCATCGTTCGAATATCTTTGATCGAAAGCATTCTCCACTCGGACGGCGGCGACTATGCCGTTCGCCTCAAAGGCGGACAGCGCCTGAAGGTCAGCCGCGGACGAAGGGCACTCCTCAGCGAAAGACTCGGGATTACGCCGACCGATCAATAACCGCCCTCCGGCATCGCGGCCGGCTTCGGTTTACGCCGCACACCCGTCTCGCGGACTCGCTACACCATGGCATGTCCCGCACACTATTCCTGCCGTTTGATTGCACATCTTGCAATGGACGAATAACACGTTTTGATCGAAAGGAAACCTATGGGGAGCGCTTCAAGTCACAGAAACCGGAGCGTTCTTCATTCCGCAACTTCTCAACTCTTTCCGCGCTACTCATGAAACGAGCATTGCGCCTCCTTGCCACCACGGTAGTCGTGCTGCTTATCGGTATACAGTTTGTGCCGGTCGAACGTACGAATCCCACAGTAACCGCACCGCCGGCAGCTCCGGCCGAAGTGGACGAAATCCTGCGAACAGCTTGTTACGATTGCCATTCGAACGAGACGATTTGGCCGTGGTACAGCTACGTAGCCCCTGTATCCTGGTTTGTCGCAAATCATGTAGAACACGGTAGAGGAGATCTCAATTTTTCGGAATGGACGGATC
>CAZIIP010000211.1:0-6490 GCA_964539455.1 uncultured Rhodothermales bacterium | reverse complement strand
GCGATGGCACTGCGGATTCAAGTCGAGCGGCAGCAGGATAACCTGTTCCCGAGCCTGCGCGAATACCACGACCGCTTCGGGATCCGAATGGAACACCTCGAGCGCTACCCCGACCTGCTCATCATGCACCCCGGACCGGTGAACCGCGGTGTGGAACTCCAAAGCGAGGTGGTCGACTCGGACCGATCCATTATTCTTAATCAGGTTACCAACGGCGTGGCCGTTCGAATGGCCGTACTGTACCTTCTGGCCGCGCGGGAAGGAAGAAGCGGCTCGCTCGACGAAGGCGGTTGATCTACTCTGCCGGAGTCCATATTTCCGTGTCCGGCTGAAAAAGCGCCCAGGCAAACCAGAAGGCAACATAGGCCTCTGCAACCGGCTCGAGTCGCGTTCCCGCCAGCGTACCCGCTATTGCGCGACCGTCGAGCCGAAATTCGGAATCCGTCTTGGCATCCACGAAAGCGCCATTCGAGACCTCGATCTCCAGGACATTGCCTTCTTTCCTTCTGTCGAAAGCCACTGCGGCCTGCGCGGCACCGTCCCACAATACCACCACCGGAACGTTGCCCATCGTTGTATTGACGGCGACAATCGAACCCTGCTCTTCGAGCACACCATAGGGAAATGCGCGGCCGCCGGAGCCGTCCGGGAGTCCCAGCACGCGCTCTTTCGGCGGAAGCCGATCGTCGAGATCGGGTACCGGAAAAAGGATGGTGTTGTTTTCAAGCGCCTCGTATTGACCATACGGATATCTGGAATAGTCCCTTCGGTATCCGGTATCCGTCGACACGACGGTGCTCAGTGGGTGCAGGTCTTTCCAGGCGGCCCACGTCATGTCAACCACAGGTACTTGTTGGAGAGAAGTGCCGATTTTCGGCCCACAACTGCCTTCCCGGGACATCTGTGACCACAACGATTCGGCATCGTTACGGTCGTACATGATGAGGTTCGTCCAGTAGAGCAATCCGGAAACACCGAATTCGGCATTGTCGACCTGAGACCGATCGAACGCGATCCCGGAACCGGTCAGAGGACAGTACGTGACGGCTACATGCGAAGCTGGACCATCGAAATTGACGATCTCGTGCCACCAAAGCACGTTGTGTGGGGTTGCGATCCACTGGCCGTCCAGTTCAATACCGAGCACACGGTCCGAATCCTCAAGATAGTCGACATCGGCTGCCGGGAGGCGCTCGGGGTTTGTTAGTGCCGGAATACCGTCCTTTCCCGGACCTCCCGAATAGATTTCCTCCGAAGGAATCTGACACAGCACCGCTGAACCCTCCGCAGGGTCCGCCACGGGACCCGGATCACGGTCCTCGCCGATCACCTCCGGCGGGGACGTTTCTGGTTCGACGGACCCGCACCCCGCCGGCAAGATCAACAAAACAATGGAAAGCAGCGATAAGTGACGGCGCACGTTGATATCCACCATAATCGAAATCTCCACTCATTGTGTAACGTTTCTTTTCAATACGTGCGGTTTGCGGCAATTCCGTTTCAGTGAAATGTTGGAAAAAGAGCATGCGGAAAGAAGCGGTACCGGACGGTAGGGTGGTTGACATGAAGCAGGCTGACATCTATACTTTTTGTTCCACTACAGATTTGGTCCATCTGATCGCTACCGCTCAGAATCTTTGCCACCACACAAAACGCCCGGGGCATCGCTTTCTCGTTTCGGATTGTTTGCAGCAATGGGCCTGTTGCTTGGAATCGGGAAGGGAATTCCTGCCGCCGCTCAATTTGAAGCGGTTCTTGTCCCAGACCGAATCGCGGCAAATAGTAGCCGCAACTTCTACCTGCGATTCGAGCCGCAGGTACCTGTCGACGGCTGGATCTGTACGTTTCCGCGCGACTGGAAGCTGGAAACGGCAACGGCCGTTGCGATCGACAGGCTCTCCGAACGGTCGTTGCGTGTCGATCAACTCCCCGATGAGCCTGGAAGCTTTCTGGTTGAGGCCGGCCAGACGATTACCACCCCTCACGATCTCGTATTCGAAGTCACGGTCGGAGATCGGCTGGAAGCCCGCTCATGGCGGATAACGCCATACGCCGATGTCTACAACGGCCGGCGGACCCGGCGCAGAGAACTCACAAACCAGGCGTTTCTATACCAGTCCATTGTGGAACCGGAACCCCCCATGAACCGGAATGGCGTGGGGCTCCTCACGAAGCAAACGTCCGCAGAGGTTCTTGCCGGCGGCAGGTCCATCATCGATTCCGGTACGTCTTTTACCGTTGAATTCTGGCTGCGCTCCCGAGACAGGAACGCGCTCTTTTTGTCGACCTGGAACGCCGATCCGAATCGACCCTATCCGGTCGAAGTCGAACTCGACGTTCGTGGTCGGCTGGTCTGGTACTGGGGCAGACCCGGTTGGCACCAGTCGCTCGCTTCATGCCTGCCGGTTGCCGACGGATCCTGGCGCCACGTGGCGCTGGTGTACCATGCCGAGCGACGCAATTACCGCATGCTGATCGACGGCACCGTGGTGGATTCGCTTTATGCGGCCAATGTGATGGACGAGTCGGCATTTCTTCCCATCTATCTGGGAGGACGGCCGGCGGAGGCCCGCATTCCGGCCGAACGTGCGCTCGAGGGTCGTCTGGACGAATTGCGTGTATGGGATACCGCCAGAACCAAGTCGGAGATTCGAAATTACCGGAAAGTGCCCCTTCGGATGGCGGCACACCTGCAATTTGTTGAGGGATTTGACAGGACGCCCGGCGACGGGTCAGGAACCGATCGTGTCCGGCATGTACCTTCCCGACTCATGCTGCTCAATCCGGTAAGTGGATTGCAGGCCGAAATCGAGCAGGGTATCGTCCAACTGCAATGGTCGATCGCGAGCCCGCGTCAACAACGCATCGTCATCGAAAGATCGGATGACGCCATTCGTTTCACAGAGATCGGAAGCAAACGAGTCGAGGGCAACGATTTGCAGCGAAGCGCCGGAATCGCAAAATTTTCGTATAACGATCCACTTCCATCGTCCGACCGGGCAGTCTGGTACTATCGCCTGCGGCAGCGCTACGACAACGGGGCCGAGCAGGTGTCGGGTGTCGTGAAAGTGGGTGCTGCCGAAACGGAACCGACGGGGGTCGTTCTGATAGGCATTTCGCCGAATCCGTTCAACAACGCCACGGTCGCTTCCTTCGACGTTCGAGAATCGCAGGAAGTTCATATCTCGGTATGGAGCCTTGGAGGCAATCTGGTAGACGTGCCGGCAGACCGGGTTTTCGATGCAGGCGTTCACCGGATCCGGTTTACTGCGGAAGATCTGCCGAGTGGAATCTATTTCCTGCTCATGCGCACGTCTGAAGGGGTGCAGACCGTCAAAATGACGTTGATGAAGTAACCGGAGCATACGCCTCGATGCACCCGCGACGTACCTTCGGCAATGCCTGCAAACGCACCGCTTTATTTCGAACATCGTGGCGGATATCGTGGAGTAACACGGTGCGGCATACCGGGCGTTAGAATCGAAACGTTCACCCAGCATATTCACCGAAACCATGAAGCTGACCTACTTCGGACATTCGGCATTTCAAATTGAAACCGAATCGACCACCCTTCTCGTCGATCCGTTCATATCCGGCAATCCGCATACCGAGGGCGTGGTATCCGCATCCGATCTCGAACCGGACGTTATTCTTCTCACCCATGCGCATGGCGATCACTGGGGAGATACACCCGAACTCGCCGCCGGAACCGGCGCGTTGGTCGTCGGAACCTTCGAGGTGACGCAGTACATCACTGCAAAACACGGCCACTCGAATGTTCAGCCGATGAATACGGGAGGCGGCTGGACGTTTGACTGGGGATCGATCGAATATACACCGGCTCTGCACTCTTCATCCTTCCCGGACGGTACGTACGGCGGAGCACCGAACGGCATCATTTTCAAGATTGAAGGAAAAACGATTTACGATGCGGGCGACACCGCGCCGTTTGCAGAGATGGCCTGGATAGGAAATGATGCGCAAATCGACCTGGCACTGTTACCCATAGGTGACGCTTTACCATGGGACCCGAAGCATCGATCCGTGCAGTGAACATGCTGAAACCCGCCGCGGTGCTTCCCATACACTACAATACCTTCCCGCCGGTTGAGGTCTCGGATGCGCAGCTAGCCGCCTGGAGCGAAGCGGTCGCGCACGCGGGAGCGGAACCCCGGATACCGGCACCCGGTGAAATACTTGTTTTATAGTCGCAAGATTCGTTTGTTTTACACACAACGTTGGTCCTCGTAGCGAGTTTTGACGCTTCTCGACTACCATAACACCCGAGGTTCATCCGGCAAATGGGGCATTGCTGCATTTGCCGGCATGATGCTGGTGTCCGTTCTGACGACTCCTGCTATTGCGCAACGTCCTTTCATTATGGACGATCCGTTCTACCGGGATGAGACTGCGCGGCGGAATTTCTTTGACGGCATCGCACTCACCGGCCGCTTCAACTATCGGCCGGCCGGAACGATCACAGGCAACGCTACCCCCCTGCTGTCGCTGGTATCGACCTCTCCCGGCATGGCCGTCCACGACGGCGCGGCGACCACGACACAGACCGGCTCTGTGGGACTCACCTTCAATCTCGACTATGAACTGGCGCCCCAATTGGACATCAGCGCCGTGTTCGACGCGATCGGTGGGAGCCCCGGAAGCTCATTGTCGCTGAGTTGGGTGGCGTTGAAGCGGTACTGGTACGCCAACGGAACGGACTTTGCCCTCCGCCTCGCTTTCGATCCACGTCCCGCAACCACCGATTCGGAAGCGCTGGGATTGCGACAGATCGATCTCGCCGCCATGATGCACGCCGCCATTCGAAAGAACGTGTCTGTGGACATGATGGGCGGCGTACGTAGGGTGCGAATCGGCTTCGAGAAACTCGCAGGATCCGACGCGTCTGCTCCTGTCCTGGTCGAAGCAGGAGATCCGGGCAATTACTTCGGCAATTTGACGCTCACCCGGGCCGCCGGTTATGAATTGCACCTGCTCATTCAGACAAACTTTCACTTCAACAAAGCCGAGAGCCACATTTTTGCCGCCGCACTGTTCGAATTCGGCCGATATGAGATGAGGGAGCAGTTGCTGCAAGCGCTGGCCCGGGGATCAACGGACTTCGAACTGACCGAATATGTCGGCCATGTATTCTGGTTGCGATCGGGTGTTCGGTGGAACCGGCCGTCCTATCAGGTGGCGCCTTTCCTCGGTTTTCCCATGGCCCTCTGGAAAACCGGTGACGACCAGCTGGAAGGCCACGGACGGCTGCGGGCGAAACTGGGCGTTTCATTTACGCTGAGGTAGCTGAATTGCCCGGCAAACGGCTCAGAATCGGAATCCTCTCCGATACCCACGGCTACTTTCATCCGGAACTCGAGGACGTGCTCGACGGGACCGATCTCATCCTGCACGCCGGGGATGTCGGCAGTGTCGACATTTTGTCTAAGCTCGAATGCGTCGCTCCGGTGCGCGGGGTATACGGAAATATCGACGGTCCCCCGATACGCGGACAACTGAAGCAGCGGGAAATATTCAAGCTGGGATCGCTTCACTGCTTCATGACGCACATCGGTGGCAGACCGGGACACTGGCCGCCGGGCATTGCGAACGTACTGGATACCGAGCGCCCGGATGTGTTTGTGTGTGGGCACAGTCATATTTTGCGCATCGAAAGGGTAAAAAGATTCAACGGCATGTTGTACCTCAATCCCGGTGCGGCAGGCCGCCAGGGTTTTCACAGGGTACAGACCTGCGTCCTTCTTCATATCGAGGACGGAACGGCCCAAAAAGCGGAAGTGGTTCACCTGGGCAACCGACCATCCGGCGTTCCCGCCGGTAGAGACGCGAGGAGATGACGAGTCCAAGCGAAGGCGCCAGACAGCGGCTGGATTTACGCACCCTGTTCGAGACGAGCAGGATTCTCGATACGTCCCTGGAACTCGACGTCGTGCTGCACAATCTGTTGCTCGTAACAATGAGCAAACTGCTCGTCACACGTGCGCTCGTCCTGCTCTTCGATCCGCTCACGAACGACTACACGGTGGCGGCACGGAAAGGCATTCGATCCGTCGAGGAGGGTGAAGTGCTCGACCTGGACCTGGATAGTAAGAAAGACCATGCCATCGGCCGCGCGAAGTCGCCCGCGCTCGAACGACTGAAAATCGCCCTGCAAGTGCCGATTTCGCACCGCGGCAGACACATCGGATTGCTGGGCATAGGCCGGAAGGCCGATGGGAAGGAATGCTCGGACGACGAACTGGAGTTCCTGGAATCGCTGGTCAACATGTCGTCGGCGGCGATTCATAATTCCCTCATGGTGGGTGAACTGCAGGAGGCGAACCGGGACCTGGATGCCAAAACGGCGGTCATTGAGTTGCAGGACCATCGGATTCTGCTCAAAGAAGGACGGTGGAGCAAATGGCTTCAGGTTGATTTTCCGTTGTCGATGCCGGGTCCGAGGCGATTGTCGGGCACGAGTGTCTCGTTCGAG